>DXOJ01000329.1:327-3966 GCA_019412865.1 Bacteroides sp.
GGTAAAGGTGGAACCGATGGTCGTGGTTACGAAACGTGGATAGCAGAAAGTGATAATTTGCTCGAATGGCGCACTTTGGGACGGGTTCTTTCTTATCGGGATGGAAAATGGGACTGCAATCAGCGTGGCGGATTTCCTGCATTGCCGGATATGGAATGGGGTGGAAGCTATGAGCTTCAGACTTATAAAGGTCGCCATTGGATGACTTATATCGGTGGTGAAGGAACAGGCTACGAAGCTGTAAAAGCCCCGCTTTATGTCGGACTGGCATGGACGAAAGGAAATATTTCTACGGCACATGAATGGGAATCTCTGGACAAACCGATTTTGAGCATCCATGATAAAGATGCCCAATGGTGGGAGAAACTGACTCAATATAAGAGTACCGTTTATTGGGATAAAGATAAAACATTGGGAGCTCCGTTTGTGATGTATTACAACGCGGGTGGCCGTCACCCGGAAACGGATTTAAAGGGCGAACGTGTCGGTATTGCGCTTTCCAAAGATATGAAGACATGGAAACGCTACTCCGGAAATCCGGTCTTCGCGCACGAAGCAGATGGAACCATTACAGGAGATGCGCATATCCAAAAGATGGGAGATGTGTATGTGATGTTCTATTTCTCTGCTTTTGAACCTTCGCGTAAATATAAAGCATTCAATACATTTGCCGCCAGCTATGATTTGGTGAACTGGACCGACTGGAAAGGGGCCGACCTGATTATCCCCTCCAAGAACTACGATGAACTGTTTGCTCATAAGAGCTATGTGGTGAAACATGACGGAGTGGTTTATCATTTCTATTGTGCGGTAAACAACGCAGAGCAACGTGGCATTGCCATTGCTACCAGTAAACCGATGGGACGTTCGGCTGTCCGTTTCCCGAAACCGGAAATCAAGAACCGCCGGCAAATTATTGAATTAAATGAAGGCTGGAAAACTTGGAGAGTTGAGAATGGAAAGTTGAGAGTTGAGAGTGAAAAGACTGTGAATATACCTCATAACTGGGATGATTATTATGGGTATCGTCAATTGACTCACGGCAATCTTCACGGAACCGTTCTTTACAAAAAGGACTTCACCCTCAACAACTCTCAATTCTCAACTCTCAACTCTCAACTTAAAAAATATTTCCTTCGTTTTGAAGGAGTGGGTACATACGCCACCATTACAGTGAACGGAAAGGACTTCGGACGTCACCCCATAGGACGCACTACGTTGACTTTGGATGTCACAGATGAATTGAAACAGGGAGTAAATAGCCTGGAAGTGAAAGCCGAGCATCCTGAAATGATTGCCGATATGCCTTGGGTATGTGGGGGATGTTCGTCGGAATGGGGATTCAGTGAGGGTTCCCAGCCGTTAGGTATCTTCCGTCCTGTGGTATTAGAAGTAACGGATGAGATTCGCATAGAACCTTTCGGTGTACATATTTGGAATGACGAAAAAGCTGCTAACGTATTTGTAGAAACAGAGGTTAAGAATTATAGTAAAACAACAGAAACGGTAGAGTTAGTCAATAAACTAAGCAATGCCGATGGAAAACAAGTTTTCCGTTTGGTGGAGAAAGTTACTTTAGCTCCGGGAGAAATGAAAGTGATTCGCCAGCAGGCTCCTGTTGAGAATCCTGTCTTGTGGAATACGGAAAATCCATATCTCTATAAATTGGCTAGCATGATAAAGCGTGATACGAAAACAACGGATGAAATTTCGACACCCTTCGGTATTCGTACCATTAGCTGGCCGGTAAAACGAAACGATGGAGACGGACGTTTTTACCTGAATGGGAAGCCCGTGTTTATCAATGGGGTATGTGAGTATGAGCATCAGTTCGGACAAAGCCATGCGTTCAGTAATGAACAGGTTGCCGCAAGGGTAAAACAGATACGTGCAGCCGGTTTCAATGCGTTCCGCGATGCTCATCAGCCCCATCATCTCGATTATCAAAAATACTGGGATGAAGAGGGAATCTTGTTTTGGACACAATTTTCCGCCCATGTGTGGTATGACACTCCGGAGTTTCGTGAGAACTTTAAAAAGTTGCTTCGTCAATGGGTGAAAGAACGTCGTAATTCTCCGTCAGTGGTGATGTGGGGATTGCAGAATGAAAGCACTTTGCCTCGTGAGTTTGCACAGGAGTGTAGTGACCTTATCCGGGAGATGGACCCGACTGCCAAGACGATGCGTGTCATAACAACCTGCAATGGCGGTGAGGGTACAGACTGGAATGTGATTCAAAATTGGAGTGGGACGTATGGAGGAGATGTGACGAAATATGGTTGTGAGCTCTCTCAAGCGAACCAATTATTGAACGGGGAATATGGAGCGTGGAGAAGCATCGACCTGCATACGGAACCGGGAGATTTCCAGGTGAACGGAGTGTGGAGTGAAGACCGTATGTGTCAGCTGATGGAAACTAAAATCCGTTTGGCAGAACAGGCTAAAGATAGTGTTTGCGGACAATTCCAGTGGATATACAGCAGTCATGACAATCCCGGACGTCGCCAGCCGGATGAAGCGTATCGCAAGATAGATAAAGTAGGTCCGTTCAATTATAAAGGATTGGTTACTCCGTGGGAAGAACCGTTGGACGTATATTATATGTATCGCGCCAACTATGTTCCGGCTGCAAAAGATCCGATGGTTTACCTAGTATCACATACATGGGCCAACCGCTTTGAAAAAGGACGTCGCCGTGTCACTATCGAGGCTTACAGCAATTGTGATTCTGTATTGCTATACAACGATCTGACAAATGAAAAGGCAACCTTCCTCGGACGTAAAAAGAACAACGGAACAGGCACTCATTTTATGTGGGAAAACCGGGATATTCGTTATAATGTGCTTCGTGCAGTAGGATATTATAAAGGTAAACCGATAGCAGAAGACCTGATCCTATTGAATGGCTTGGAGCAAGCCCCTAACTTCGAACTTCTTTATCAGGATGATAAAAAGATCTTGAAAGGAAAGGCAGGATATAATTATCTGTATCGTCTCAACTGTGGAGGGGATGATTATACAGATAGCTTCGGACAGTTATGGTTGCAGGACAATACGAATTATTCCCGTTCATGGGCGGAGAATTTCAAGGATCTGAATCCTTATCTTGCCAGTCAACGTACCACCAATGATCCGATTCGTGGCACCCGCGACTGGACATTATTCCAACATTTCCGCTTCGGACGTCATCAGTTGGAATATCGTTTCCCTGTGGCAGACGGAACATATCGTATTGAACTGTATTTCACAGAGCCTTGGCATGGTACGGGCGGAAGCGCTTCTACCGACTGTGAAGGACTGCGTATATTCGATGTTGCCGTGAATGATTCTGTTGTATTAGACGACTTGGATATTTGGGCTGAAAGCGGTCATGACGGAGTTTGTAAGAAGATAGTATATGCCACAGTGAAGGGTGGAATGTTGAAAATTCATTTCCCGGAAGTGAAAGCAGGACAAGCCTTGATTTCGGGCATTGCTATTGCCAGCACAGATCAGGAAGTGAAACCGACAGTATTCCCTGCGTCCGGCTGGAGTTGGGAAAAGGCGGATAAAGAAGTGATGGAAAAGACTCCGAAAGAGTTACTTCCGGAAGACAAAAATGCTCGTGTCAGTATATCATACGAAGCGGAAACCGCTGTG
>DXOJ01000329.1:3976-4372 GCA_019412865.1 Bacteroides sp.
AGAAAGAACATCGCAAACAGATGGGAGTGTCTTTTGGTAAAGGAAAAGGCAACAGTATTGAATGGAATGTTTCTACCGGATTGGCGCAAGTGTACGCCCTTCGCTTTAAGTATATGAATACTACCGGAAAGCCAATACCTGTCTTGATGAAATTCATTGATTCAAAAGGAGTAGTATTGAAAGAGGACGTATTGAACTTCCCGGAAACACCGGATAAATGGAAGATGATGAGCACCACTACCGGAACCTTTATCAATGCCGGACATTACAAAGTATTACTTTCGGCAGAAAATATGGACGGTCTGGCATTCGATGCATTGGATGTTCAATAAGTTTTTTAGAAAAACACACATATAAACAGAAAAATAGAAGCGGGACATTAAGAAGTTTGAATAT
>DXOJ01000033.1 GCA_019412865.1 Bacteroides sp.
CCATGATTTTAATTTCTTTTCCATTGTATATCGGTTTTATTATTTTATTACGTATTTCATTTCTTATTTATCTTTCTGATTCACCATCTTCCGGAGCCATTCGGGAACAGGCGATTCCGGAAGAGGAACAATCGCTCTCGGAGTACCGGACAGGGAATTCTTTCCACCATGAGGAACATCACGATGGCAATCCCAGCAAGCCTTCCCCTCTCCTACCTGTGACATCATATAATCGATCTTCCCCGTCTTCACAAATTCCGTATTGAGTTGTGTATGACAGCGGATGCAATTATTCATAATCACTTCGGAACTGGCTTTATGAGCCTGAATGACCTGCGGCTCGCTTTTGGTAAGAAATGCAGCCACGTGTTTCATACCGTCCATACCTTTAAAGGTCCATTTCTTCACAGCATTTTCATGCGGCACATGACAATCATTGCAAGTGGCATTCCGGGCATGTGAACTATGGAACCAGGTTGCATAGTAAGGAGTCATAATGTGACAATTCACGCATGCAGCCGGGTCATCTCCAAGATAGGTATGCGCCCGGAGCATATACATAAACAGTGCTCCTCCACCCACAATAACACCGCCAATGATGACAGCCGCTACCTTCCATTTATAAGAAGGAAAGAGTCGATTTATTATTGGAAACTTCATCATACGAAAAAGTATTTTTCACAAAAGTAAAGGATTGAAAACAAAAAAGGTGTAATAGATATTACACCTTTCGAAAGAAAAAATACTCATTACGTAAAAAAACAGTATATCTATCGTCCTGTAGCCAGCAGATATTCCAGTTTCTTTATCTGATATTGAGAATAGGCATCCACATAGGTATCCCTACTTTGTTGAAACATAGACTGTGCATCCAATAAATCACTCATACTTGTGGTGCCTGCCTTGTAATAATCTTCATTCAATTTCAGATTCTCCGTTGCCTGTTCAATGGACTTCCGGGCAATCAGAATTTGTTTGTAAGCATCATCGACATCATTCCATGCTTTCTGCATCTTAATCATCAACAATTCTCCCGTATCATCCCGTTCATATTCCGCATACTTTAATTGTAACTTCTGCTTTTTAATGGCATGAGAACCACCCCACCAGTTAGATATGGGAATAGAAACGGTGGCAAAAGCAATACCAAAAGGATGAGATTTATCCATCAGGTCATCATACATATATCCTGCGCCAATGGCAATCGTAGGCAGATTCTTTCCGATTGCCAGATTTTTCTGCAGCCGGTTAGCTTCCACATTTTTCTCTAACAGATGATATTCAGGAGTCAGCACTAATGAAGCATGATGGTCCCTGCGAAGTTGTTCGGGAAAAACCGGAATGTCTTCCACCGGAATATCCGTCTCTATTTCAAAGCCGTCGCCTGTTTCACCGATATATTGTGCCAATACCATTTTGCTAAGAGACAACGCATTCTCTAACTTTATCCGGTTGCTGGCTACTTCATTCCTTTTCAGTTCCACCTGAAGCAGTTCGTTTCTTGTGGTCATTCCTGCTTTGACCGCCACTTCTACATCCTGATACAGACGGTCCAGCATTTTCTGCACCCTAGTGAGCGTGGTCAACTTCTCCTGCAAAGTGACTACCTGCCAGTAATATTGTTCCGTGGTATAACTCACTTCATTTTCCGACTGACGCAACTGCCATTTACTCACTTCCACGCTCACCTTCGCCAGTTTGTTGCTATTCACAATCTGTCCGCCTGTAAACAAAGGCTGCGTAGCCGTAATGCTGCCCACAATTCCATTCTTCAACATAGACATTCCCATCCCTGGAGCCAATTCCATTTCAAGCAAACCTTTATTTGCATTAAATCCGGCTCCCGTAGCTCCCACCGTAGGGAAATAACCGGTAAATGCTTCTTTCTTTGTCTGCTCCGCAGCCTTCAAGTCTGTGTGAGCTTTCTTCATTTTTATATTGTGTGCCAATGCCATAGAGCGGCATTGCTCAAGCGTATAAGTCTTTTGCGCACACAAAGGAAACATCATGAATCCGCACAAAACGAAAATCACTATTTTTTTATATTTATCCTGTCTCATTGTCTTTTGTTCTTCATTTAATTATTCCAATTCCAGTTTGGCAGACCGACTGCGTTTCCGCGTTGTTCCGCTCATCATCAACCAGTAACATACCGGCATCACAGTCAGAATAAACACCATTGTAATCAGTGTGCCATAAAAAATAACGGTCCCCATCGGCATCCACAGTCCGCTGCCTCCCAATATCATCGGAATGACTCCCATAGAAGCAGCTGCCGATGTCAGGAAGATAGGGCGCATACGCCGTTGTGCCGAATGATAAATAGCCTGATGCGCTGTCATTCTTTCATTATTCCGAAGCTCTTCGGCATAGTCGATCATAATGATGCCGTTACGTACCAGGATTCCCATCAGGCTGACAATTCCCAACACGCAAGTCACACCAAAGTCGACACCCTGTATCAGAATACCGATAGCCGTACCGAATAGGCAAAGCGTCAGGCACATCAACATCATAACTGCCGTACTGATACGTTTAAAGTGCCAAAGAAGAATGAAGAAAATAATCACAACAGCAATGCAGAGTCCGGCCATGATATTAGGCATCTGCTCTTCATTTTCTTCCAGCTCACCGCCATAAGTCAATGTCACTCCCTCCGGCAAAGATAAACCGGACAACTTCTCCTGCACTTTGGCGGTTGCATTCATCACGTTTATTTCACGGCCTACTTCCGCCATTACAGTAATGGTCCTGATTCCATTGCGGCGTACAATCTGTCCATCGTTCCATACAGGAACAATCTTTGCAATCTGTCGTAAAGGTACAGTCGCCAGTCCGCCGGATGCGGCAATCCGCTCGTCTCCGAGGTCCTGATAGCGGGCAGAGTCTGCCTTGGTGCTTTTCAGCACAATATTGATATCATAATCGCCTTCCCAGGTAGTGGCAACGGGGAAACCACTTCCGTAGCGCATAGCAAGTGCCGTTTCCAATGAAGCGTTCGTTATTCCCAGCCGGATGGATTCATCTTCATCCAGTTCAATCCGGGTAGCCGCCAACGGTTCATTGAAGTTAGTCCGCACCAGTTCCAGTTCCGGCATTGTACGCAGGATCTCCACAATTCTGTCGGCCTCATCCTTCAATACGGAAAGGCTGTCGCCACTGATACGCACTTCCACAGGATTGACCGCCTCACTATATCCTAATTGTTTGAAACGCACTACGGCTTCCGGAAAATAACCCGAATATCGGGGAGTATATTCATCCAGAAGTTCCAGTGTGGCATCTACTCCGGTCGTATTCACGATAAATTGGGCAAAGTTGCTTCCTCCCATTTGTGGTGCATACGAGTTTTGGAAACGGGGTGAAGAAGTACCTTTAAAAGAAGCTACCGATAACACCCGGGAATCCTGACGGAGAATATGCTCCAGGCTATCTGCTACCTGTGTCGTTTTCTCTACTGCCGTGCCGGTTGGCATATAAATCTCTACGGCAAACTGATCCCGCTCTGCGGTAGGCATCAGCTTTTGCGGCAAACTTCCCACCAGCACGATGCCTACAACAACAGAAAGTACCCCTAAACCAATCGTTATCCGTGGATAAGCGAAACATTTATCCAAGAGCCAGTTGTATCCAGTCTGCAAGCTGTCCAAAAAAGAAAATTTCTTCTTTCCGCCCTCCGGGAACTCACTTTTAACAGGCTTCCGGATAAAGTAAAACTGCAGAAAAGGAACCAACAGTTCGGCAACCAGCAATGAAATCATCAGTATCAAGGTAGTAGCCCACGGAAAGCTCATCAGGAAGTCATGCGTCATGCCCGTCATTGTAAACAGGAACGGGAAGAAAGTAATACTGATAGCTAAAGTTGCCGAAAATATGGATTTGAAGAAATGAGTGGCACTCTCAATAGAGGCATGCCAACGGGACATTCCTTCCGATATTTTTTCCAGATAGCTATCGATTATCACAATAGAGTTATCCACAATCATTCCCAATGTAACGATCAGTGCTGCCAATGTTACCGTATTCAATTCAATGCCAAAAGCGTAGAATAAGCCCAGAGAAATAAATATAGTGACGGGGATGGTGGATGCCGCTACCATCGCCACTCTGAACGGCATCAACAGCATTACTACAATAATCACAGCAATAACGGCAATCAACAGTTCTTTCAGAAAAGTGATTACACTGTCGTTCACTACCTTACTTTGGTCGGTAATCTTAAACAGTTGCACGTCCGACGGTAAGGTTTTCTCATATTCCGCCAGCACTTCTTTCACCTCATTACCCATACGGACAATGTTCTTATCCTTCTTCATTTCCACACTAAGAAGCAGGCATTTTTTACCATTGTTCGTAATTACCGATTCCGGTACAGGGTATTCTTTTACAACTCTTGCTATATCTTTCAGGCGAACCGTATTTCCCATCGGATCGGAATAAACAATCATCTCCTGCACATCCCGCAGTGTATTCAGAGATTTAGCAATATAAACGGGAGAGATGTAGTCGTCAGTTTTTATCCGTCCGGCAGTGGTCGTAAACCCTTTTGTAAACAGGGTTATTGCAAGGGTTTGGTCGTTAATTCCGTAATGAGACAGACGGTCACTATCGAGATAGATCGAAATCTGTTCTTGCTGCATACCGTACGTGTTCAGCCGTCCTACACTTTCTATCCTTCTCAATCTGTCTTTCAGCCCGTCCATATAAGTGTTCAGTTCGCGATAGGTTTTGTCTCCGCTCTCCATCGTAACCAGCAAAGCCGACGTATCGCCAAAATCATCCATCACCTGAACAGCCAACACTCCTTGCGGCAATTCACTCTTAAACTGCCCGACTCCATGTTTAAACTTGCTCCAAAACTCATCTTTATTATTCAAGTCATCATTCAACTGTACCTGAATAATCACCATGCCATCCTTACAGGTAGAATGAGTTTTTGCTTTCTTCACCTCTTTATAACTGAATATATAGTTTTCCAAAGGCTTCGCCACCTGCTCTTCCATTTCCGCAGCAGTAGCTCCCGGATACACAGCGGCAACAACTCCCTGCCGGATCGTAAAATCGGGAAACTCATTCTTTTTCATCTCAGACAGTCCGTAGACTCCAAATGCCATCAAACAACAGGTAATCAAAATAATAACCTGCCGGTAATGCATCGCCCACTCAACGACGCTACGCTTCTTTGTCTTCATTTCCTTTTTCATTTTTCCGTTGTAATCCGTGTCTGCACACTTACTTTCTGCTGTCCTTCAACAATCACTTCATCTCCGGAAGTCAGTCCGTTTTTAATCACTACTCCCCGATCGGTCAGTTCTCCTGTCTGCACCATTCTTTTTTCTGCTCTCCCGTGTGTATTCACCCACACAAACGAACGGTTATTTTCATCCAGCTGAACAACCTGAACCGGCAGCACAAATGCCTTCGCTTCTCCCTCCGATTTATTCATATACATCTGACAAATCATACCCGGCATCAATACCTGTTCCGGATTATCTACCAAAACTTTTACTTCATACGAACGGGACAAAGCATTTGCCGCTACTCCTTTCTCAATGATACTGCCTTCAAACACCCGATTATCCAACGCAGGAACCATAATCCGGGCAGTCTGTCCAATCCTGACTTGTGCTATTTCATTCTCGGGTACAGCCACTTTGACTTTCACCTGATGAATAGTGACCAGTTTTACAACCGGCATTCCCGGCATCACATTCTGTCCGGTTTCCACACTCTTTTCTGAAATAATACCGCTAAACGGTGCACACAACCGGCAATCGTCCAGACTCTTTCTGGCAATCTGTTCGGAAGCAGCCGCCTGTTTCAATTTACTCTGTGCCTCCACCCACTGTATTTCAGGCAGACTGCCATTGTCGTGCAACTGTTTCAACCGCTGATAAGCATCTTCGGCTTGAGCAAGCAACGCGGCAGATGCATTATAAGTGTTCTGCAAAGTAGACTCGTCTACCGTAGCAATGATTGCTCCTTTCGCAACCCGCTGACCAACTGTTACCGCTATCTGCCCTATCGTTCCTCCCACCGGGAAACTCAAAGTAGAACCTGTCATTTCTTCGATAGTCCCCGAAAATCCCTGCGTGCCATTCAACGGGATTTCTTCCATCGTCACTACTTTTACCTTCACAGGTTCCATCTCTGTCGTCTCTCCTGTTTGTTTGCATCCCATCAATAGCATGCCGAACACTAATGTTACCCAATAATAGCTCTGTTTCATTTTAGTTTTCATTTTACTGATTACATCATTTTCTTTTTTCGCCTGCGAAGATGTAGATTTTTCGAACAGTTGCAGTGTTCTTTAAAAGCCAGCAAGTGTTCCATTTTTCAAGAAGATATGCCTAATAAGAAAAACAGAACACTATCTCCGCCAAATCGGACGCATCATCTTTGGAAATAATGACCATATTTGCAGAAATAATAAGTAAGAATGGAACAATGGAAATGAAAGAGAGCAATATTATCCATGAGATAAATATGGATAATATCAAAAATGAGGAAGCCTTGGTTGGTCTACTGAATTATATGGACGGAGACATTGCTATTGCAGATGATATCAGGGAACTGCCCTACAATGATAATTCTACCATACAACTGAATATGCTGATTATTATCATGTGTATCAAAGGTAAGTTGCAACTGGATGTCAACAGTAATACGTATGTGGTTCATTCGAACGATCTTTTGTTTTGCCGTCCCAATATTTTATGCAACAATTACATGCTTAGTCCGGATTTTGAAGGAAAAATAGTGGGATTCTCCGAACGCATTCTCCAACATTTCTTTTTCAACAGCAGGAATATCTGGAACAAAGCCTTATATATCAGCAAAAATCCCATTATACATCTGAATGAAGAAAAACAGAACAGTTTTGAACATTACTATGAATTGATTAAACTGAAAGTCAACCAACCGCCACACATCTATCATAAAGAGATTATGCGTTCTCTCCTGCAAGCTGCCCTTTACGAATTGCTGGTGGATTTGGATAAGCTCATATCATCTGACGAAGATAATCTGATGAGACAGGGAGATATTCTATTCAAGAACTTTATGAAATTACTGGAGCAGACTAAAGGAAAAGAACGTTCAGTGGCATACTATGCCAAAGAGCTGTGTGTCACTCCTAAATATTTATC
>DXOJ01000330.1:0-6841 GCA_019412865.1 Bacteroides sp.
ATTTTTCTTCTCCATGCATTCCCAGATGCCATTTACCTGCCATATAAGTATGGTAACCGTCTTCTTTCAGCACTTCGGCTATTGTGACACAGTTCCTGTTCAGATAGCCTTTATACCCTTGTACTCCCCAATCATTAGGACTCTTCTGGTCAGGATTCGCAAAAGGGTCTTCGGACATCTGCCCAATACCTGCCTGGTGCTGGTACAAGCCTGTCATCAGACTTGCACGTGCCGGACAAGAACGGGAAGTATTATAAAACTGAGTAAAACGTACACCTTTAGACGCCAACGCATCAATATTGGGAGTAAGTATTTCGCCACCATAACAACCGATATCGGAATAACCCATATCATCTACCAGAATCAGTACGACATTCGGTTTCTCCTGTGCGGAACAAAATGATGCCATCAATAAAGGGGCAGTCATTAAGAAGTTGGTTCTTACCATAATGCTCTTATTTCTTTTTTTGTCCCGGATAGGGTTCTACCATGCAGCGTTTCGCCCATTCCTCGTACGCTTTCACCATTTCGTTCTTCTTCTCCGGATATTTATCAGCTAGATTATGTTGTTCGCTCCGGTCTTCATTCAAGTTGTAGAGTTCCCATTTGGCATTCTCGCCCGGACGCACGAGTTTCCAACCGTCTTTGGCAAGGAATGCACGCTCATTGAAATGCTCGAAGCCCAGATAATCATGTCCTTCACGATGACCGGTTTTGAAAATAGGAAGCAAACTCTTGCCTGCCATAGGAATGATATCGTTTCCTTTGTATTTAGCAGGATAAGTTGCTCCAGCCATGTCTATACAAGTAGCCATGATGTCCATCACATGACCTATCTCCGGTGTCATACCGCCTACATTCTTTTTAATTCCTTTCGGCCAGTGCGCAATCATCGGTGTGCAGATTCCTCCTTCATAGGATTTGGCTTTCCAAAAGCGGAAAGGTGTGTTTGCCACATTCGCCCAACGGGCACCCAATGAAGCATAGGTCGTTTGCGGTCCGGGTAATACCTCTTTATTATGGGGATATACCATCTTTTCTCCCTTACGGGTCATGTCCGGACGGTCATTCTCTCCCGGAGAGTAATTCTGACAGTTCTCATTACTGCAACCATTGTCTGAGAGGAAAAGAATCAGTGTATTATCCAACTGGCCGGTCTTCTCCAATGCGTCAATAACCTGTCCGATTCCCTGATCCATACGATCGATCATTGCAGCGTGCACAGCCATCGCACGGGCATCCCATTCCGCATGAGCATTGTCCTCCCATCTGTCTTTAAACTGACGTTCGGACAAAAAATCGTCCATTCCCGGAAATATTCCCAGTTGCTTCTGACGCTCGTAACGGGCATTGCGTATAGCTTCCCAACCGACTTTGTACGTATCCTTATACTTTTCAATATCCTCCGGCAAGGCGTGGAGCGGCCAGTGTGGAGCGGTATAAGCCAAATACATGAAGAACGGCTTATCATCCTTGGCATATTCCGTTACTTCTTCTGCGGCACGATCCGAAAGTGCTTGAGTGATATAGTATCCTTCCGGTACTTCTTTTACAGGTACTTCTCCTTCAACTAGGCTGAACGGGTCAAAGTAATCTACTACTCCATAAATAGTTCCGTAATGAGAATCGAAGCCACGGTTTACCGGATAGTGACATAAATCCGAATAGGTGTCATGGTAAACATGATGTGCCAGCCATTCACGCTGATCTTTACGCAATGGAGTTTCAGCAACATGCCATTTTCCGATCATACTGGTAGTGTAACCAGATTCTTTCAGCACTTCGGCTATCGTAACCGCATTACGTGAAAGTGTGCCACGATACCCGGGCAGGTTGTCATCAAAAGTCATTCGTCCGATTCCTGCCTGATGCTGATACAGTCCGGTCAGCAAAGAAGCACGGGTGGGACAACTACGACTCGCATTATAAAAATGGTTGAAGCGTACTCCTTGTTGTGCCAGTTTATCAAGGTTAGGTGTATGGATTTCACTGCCATAACATCCTAAATCAGAATAGCCAAGGTCATCTGCAAGAATCACCAGTATATTGGGTCTTTTATCAGTTTTTTTCCCTTTTGAGTTTGCAACGGAATTGCCGGCTATCATCAGTGCTGCCGGCAAAAGAAAAGCTTTTGAATTCATGTTTTTTTTAATTAGAGGTCTGTTTGCAATCCTTTATCTTTGTTTTGGGCGTACCATTCGCATACTTTCTTGCTTAGTTTTGCAACTAATTCCGGATGTTCGCCAGCTATGTTATTCTTCTCGAATTTATCCAGCTCCATATCATATAGTTGTGCATCGCTTCCGTCTCCGTTCACCAACAGCTTCCACTTGCCGCTACGGATTGCCAGATGCGGACTTCTATCGTAAGGATTGCCGGGAAAACCAAAATGCTTATTTCGACCAAAGTCCCACATTAAATCCGTTTTTCGTTTTGCCTCCGACTTCCCGAGCAAAACTTTTGCATAATTCTGTCCATCACCTTTATAGTTCTTCTCAGTTTTAATCCCGGCCACGGAACATAAAGTAGGATATAAATCCACCGCACATAGCACTGAAGAATTATTCACCCGACCGGGTTTAATCTTCTTAGGATATTTGACAATAAACGGCATACGGATACCTCCTTCGTAAAGGCTATTCTTGGTACCTCTCAAATAAGCGGAGCGAACAGCCTTGAAACTGGGTGCAGGTCCATTATCACTGGTAAAGATGATAATCGTATTTTCGGATAATCCCATATCATCCAGTGCCTTAATAAAACGACCGATTTGTTTGTCCATCTCTCCAAGCACAGGCGAAAACGCCTCTTTTGTCTCCCAGCTTTTTCTTTCTTTTTGCTTAAACTCCGGTACCCATGGTGTATGCATATCATCCGGCCAAAGATTGAGAAAGAATGGACTATCTTTATGACGTTTAATAAAGTCAATACTCTTATCTACAAAATATTCTGTGCGTTTCCAACGTTTTATACTGTCATTATCACACCATATCCACTTAGAAGCTGTTATCGCAGGGTCCGGATCGGGGCTTTCATAAGTAGAAAGATATTCATCAAACCCATAGTTCTTGATAGAAGGGGCATTGTGCACATCACGTCCACCTCCCATGTGCCATTTACCAATGTGTCCGGTAGCATATCCTGCATTCTGAAAAGCACGTGCCATAGAAGGAAGTTTGTCGTCCAGATAATTACGCTGCTCGCACCTCTTATTACTTGCCTTGTCGTTAAGGAAAGTATTAATTCCTACTTCAATAGGGAAAAGTCCTGTTGTTAATCCACAACGGGAGGGTGAACTAACCGGTGCGGAAGAATAATATTGATTAAACAATAATCCGTCCTGTGCCAGTTTATCAATATTGGGCGTCGCTACAAATTTTCCTCCATAACAGCCAATATCACCTATACCCATGTCGTCGATATAAATGATAACTACATTGGGATTCGTATCCGCTTGTGCATTAATAATAGGGAGTAAAGCCCCCAACCAAGGTAAATGTTTTTTTATATTCATAATTATTCCGATTTAATTAACACCATTCTCATTGCTTCCAAACAAAAATAAGGAAGATATCATAGAAAAAAGGCAAAATTCTGACCAATAAAAAGCAATATCTAATAAATAATCGATTTTCTTTCACAAAAGAATAAAGATAGAGAAGAACTCCGGTCATATGTTCTTCTCTATCTCTTATATTTGATAATTTATCCAATATTAATCAATAGACAAAACTATTTAATTCCCAGCCTCCCAGTCAATAGCTTGATCTTCATCTGGTATTTGAGTATTGATCTGACGCTCTAAAGCCAAAGAACCTATTACATGATATTCGGTTTCTACCCCCGGAATTGTAGTATAGTCAACATAAGTGTAATTAATATTTCTAATGATTATAGTCTTACGTTTCAAATAAGGACGAATAGGATCCATTGTTTCAGTTACACTATAGGTAGGGGTTACCTCTTTCCCATAGTCATCTTTACCTATTTGAAATTTCATTTTATTGTCAGAATCTGCAGGAGAGAATTCCACATTGCCGATTTCTCCATTATCATTATTTATAAATTTAGCAAGAATCCTATATCCTTTCCTATCGACACGGGTTTCATCAATAATGCCAGCATAGAAAAAAAGGCTTTGATCGTCCACCACATAAGTCATTACATAGTTTTTGACAAATGGGGCCTCACTTTCCGCTCCTTTGATATAACACTTATAATTTACTGCACTATAATTGCCCGAATAATCATTAAAAGGCATAACACGGAGTAATGCTTTGCGATAATGCTTACGATAATTAGGGGTATAGCTACCATCTGAAGATTCTTCAACAGTTAAAGGCAGCACCCATTTCTCTGACAAATCAATATTATTCAACTTAAAATCTATAGGTAAAAGTGCTGTATTCTCCCCTGCTTTTATTTCAACGGTCTCCGGCAATGAATAGAAAGTAGCTGGTAATACCTGATAATAAAGATCTATACGCGTACTATAACGTTCTTTATTAAGAACCACTAAAGTATCTGGGTCCAAACCAATACGTACTGTATAGTTTTTATCATTTAAAGTCGTACCGCTAACTATCAAAGGCACCTGATAAGTAGTTGCTTCGTTCGCCTTATAGCGTACGTTAATTCGTGATACCCCATCACTGTTTATTGGAGCTTTAAAAGAAATATAATGTTCATATTGTTCACCACTCCACTCTTCATTACAGGAGATAATTAATGCGCTAACAGTTAGCATCATCAAATAAGTATATATCTTTTTCATATCTTTTCTTTTTTAATTAATCATTATAAGTCCAACCAGGATTCTGAGTTAAACGTTTGTTGCGTTTCAATTCATCATGTTTTATAGGCCAGAAATACATTTTGGATGAAAAAGTTGCTGAAAGATTAGATATGGGTACCGGTGTATGGAAAAGATCTTTCTGACTTTCAGTCATAAAAGTATAACAACCATAAACAGGCACTGACTCTTCCAATTCTGCATCTTTCCAACGACGAAGATCATAGTAACGTTTCCCTTCAGCAAAGAGCTCAATCTGTCGTTCACGTTTCAGTTTAATACGGAATTTTGCAGGGTTATCATATATAGGAGTATCATAATCCGGTACACCGGCACGCATACGCACAGGTTTTATTCCTTTTCTCATTTCTTCCGGATCACGGTTAATGGTATAAGCTTTAATTCCGTCCCATGAGGAAACCTCATAAGATGTAGTCAATTCGTTTAATGCCTCTGCATACATCAACAGAATATCGGCATAACGAATAGCTGGTTCATCTTTATCAATAATTTTGGCTCCGTCGCTATTTTCATAAGTATCGCTTGGGTTCACGTATTTCATCACTCCAATACCTGTACGCAGCCAAAACATATTATTGGAATAACCATTACCTCCACCTCGATAGTAGAATACTTGTTTATTCTGATTTGCTTGCTGAGATTCATTTCCTAAATACCATCTGGCACCGTTAAAAGCAACAGAAGCATAAAAACGTGGTTCCCGATTTGCATATTGCAAAGAAACATTTGCAGAAAGCGGTTTATAGTCCTGTGCGTTTGAAGTATAGCCGACTGGTCGCGGGCGATTGTCTACACGATCCTTATATGCTTGGTATCCTGCGTACTGAGAATTCATTCCAGGACAATCGTCTCCAGTATTCATATAATAAGCATCTACTTGTTTTTGAGTCATTCCATGGGTATTCCATCCTTTAGCAACGGAAGGCAGTTGGTGAATTACCATATCCTTAATGCGTTCACCACCGATGTTCTGCCCTCTAGTAAAAATCAGTTCAGGATTATCTACTGATGACACAGTTCCATTAAACAATGCACGATATGATTCGTATGGATCAATATTCGCCCATCCATTCGGAAAATCTTCATTTGAATATACATCGTGATGTGGAGGCGCTATAGTTGCCGGAAAAGCACCTGTATTCACGGTATTGATACCTGTGGTATAAAGCTTATATACATTCAATTCCATTACATCTTTGCAGGCAGCAGCTGCTTTTGCCCATTTACTTTCATCATATTCAGGAGAAAGCAAACGATTACCTTTATCATCCAGCAATTGTTGTGCATATTCATCATTATTACCATTCGTTAACGGACTGGCAGCATACAATAGAGCTAATGCACGGGTAGCCAAAGCCGCTCCCCGCGTCGGACGGTTTATACTAAGTTGCTCTCTCGTCAATGGCAAATCTTTAGCTGCTATTACCATTTCACTTGCAATATAATTGGCACAAACATCATAAGAACTGCGTGGTGTAGCGACATCATCATAAGAGTCATTGTAGTTAAAACCATTTTCCGGAACTAGAGGTATCGGCCCATATTTACGAAGAAGAATCCAATAAAAATAAGCTCTAACAAAACGCGCTTGCGCTTTAAGATCAACAATCTCTTCAGGTTTATATTTATCGTTCATATCCACATTCTGCATGAAAATCGTAGCCTGACGAATACCATTATAACAGCGATCCCAAGTATCCTGGAAAGCACCTTCGTCATACCCTCCTTCATGAAACTTATTATATGACATGTTTCCACCTTTGGATGCGTCTATGGTAACATCATCATCACCATAGTACATACAGTCGTCAAACACAAACGGAGTATTGCGTTTACTGCCTACATCGCAGCATTGCCCGGTAAGGAATGAATATGCACGTGCCAACCACTGTTCGGTCTTATCATAATCTGTAAATATCTTCTCCAAAGATTCACGATCTTTAAAAATGTATTCTGAATCCAAATAGTCAGAACATGATGTAGTCCCGAAACCGATTATAATTATCAATAATATATATTTTTTCATTT
>DXOJ01000330.1:6851-11894 GCA_019412865.1 Bacteroides sp.
GTGTATAAGAGACAGCGCTTAAACCGAGTGTTATAGACTTAGCTAATGGATATTGCTCACCACGTGAAGCCCCCATTTCAGGATCCCAAAGTTTAAAACTGGACCATGTCAGTAAATTAGTTCCTGTCATGAAAATACGTACATTATTAAAATGTATCTTATTCACGATCTTCTTCGGAAGAGTATAACCGACATCAATCGTTTTCAGACGGACATATGAACCATTACGCAACCAATATGTCGAATTACGGTAATTATTTTTATATTCATAGATCGTTGTATTACCATTACCATTATCCGTATAACTCAAACGAGGGTATGATGCATTCGGATTCTCATTAGCAGGGATGCCAAGCTTTTGTGCAGTCTCCGCATCCACCCAACGATTATCCAGCGTTCCTTTAAGAATATTACCCCATTGTCCTTCTGTAAAAGCCCATATACATTTGCCATAAGTAAAGAACTGAGATTTACCGGCACCTTGGAAATGTAAGCTTACATCCAATCCCTTCCAGGTAGCAGAAAGACCTAAACCATAAATTAGATTTGGTTTACTAGTTGAACCAATAGCTACGATATCGCCATCATTGACAACACCATCACCATTTACATCTTTATATTTAATATCACCGGGCATTACAGGACCATATTTCTGTGTAGGACTGTTACGAATGTCATCATAGTCCTTAAATAATCCTAAAGCTATCAAGCCTCTATTTTGATTAACCCGATACCCTTTTTTCATTTGATAAGCATAAACATTGTTCTCTTCATCGCGTTCTATGATTTCATTCTTACTATATGTGATATTACCACGTACAGTGAACTTAACATCACTAATTTTTTGTTTATAACTAAAGTTTCCATCAAACCCTTTTGAATTTACTTCACCCACATTAGCATAAGGTTTATTGCCATCCAGACCAACCATTCCTGGTAAGAATGCACGCTCCATATAAATACCACTACGACTTTCATCAAAATAGTCGATCGTAGCTGTGAATTTGTCATTAAATAAAGCCATATCTATACCAAGGTCGCTTTTGGTTGCTATTTCCCATGTTATATCATTAGAAGCAAGTTTTGTATAGCGTAAACCATTATAAGATTTATTACTTCCATAAGTGGCCCAGTTGTAACCTGCATAATATTTCGTCTGATCATTTTCTTTATAGTTATCGGCAATTGAATAAAGATATGGGAAACGGGTTCCTACATTATCATTACCGACCTTACCATAAGAATAACGAACCTTAAACATATTCATCCATTTCAGATGCTTTTTTATTATTTTCTCTTCTGCAATATTCCATGCCAGAGAATATGCGGGAAAAAAGCCAAAACGATGTCCTTTCGCAAAATTTTCCGAACCGTTGTAACCAAAATTGAAGTCAACAAAATATCGATAGTTATAATTATAAGCAAAGCGCCCTGCCAAAGCCTGATTTCGTCTACTCACTCCCTCTTTTAAATCATCTCCCAAAGCAACCGTTTTAACAAAAGCATCTTGGGTATATTTCAATGTCGCGCTAGGATGATGTGCTTTAAACGCTCTGTTCCAATTTAACGTCAAATCTAAGAATTCACGACGATTTCCACTTGAACTACTCTCCTGTGCCATATTTCCTGCACCGGAAATCTTTTTAAATACTAATTCACCCTCTTCATTGCGAGCTCGTTCCGCAAGCCATTGTTCCGGCCATTTATGACGTTTGATAGTATTATCATTATATGTGTCATATCCAAAACGTCCTACAAATTTCAGATTTTTAGTAATGAAGTCTAGTTTCTGCTCCAATGTTACATTAGTTTGAATAGTATTTTTCCAATTCTCATTAAAACCTGTTTGGGTAGCCGCTACCCATGGGTTAGTCTTATTACCCGTACCGACGGCAGGTACATAGCCATTAGAATATAATACCGGAGTTCTTATTGGAGTATATCCAAAAAGTTCTCCCCATACATCAGAATCTCCCAATCCCGGACTATTTCTTTTGGATAAATAACCGGAAACTCCTAACTTGAGAAGTGTACTTTTTGTAATATCAATATCTGTGTTCATGCGATAATTATAACGGCGATAATCAGCGTTCGTGTTATAATCTCCTTTTAACGAGCTATCCGTGTTATACATACCCTGTTCGTCCAAATAACTGAAAGATACAAAATAGCGTGCAGTATTTCCACCACCATTCATATTCAGATTTACCCGATGTTGCCACGCTCCCTCCTTTAATAGTAAATCCATCCAGTCCACATTCGGATAGAGGTCTGGATCTAACCCAAGACGGATAATATCCAACTCTTCAGGCTGGTAAACGGGTTCATAGTTACGAGTAATACGTGCTTCATTTAAAAAATTTGCATAATTTACCCCATTCTCAAATTCAGGAGTGATCGTACGCATATTATAAGTCGTTTCTGCTTTTGCGGTAATATTAATTTTACCGGCTTTACCGTGTTTAGTTGTAATCAATACTACCCCATTCGCGCCTTTTGATCCATAAATAGCAGTGGCAGAAGCATCTTTTAAAACTGAAAAGGATTCAATATCTTCTATATTGATTTCATCCATACTGCGTTCGAAGCCATCAACCAAGACATACGCGCTAGTACTTGCACCAAAAGTCGAAATTCCACGAATCCAAAACTCAGATACATTTTTACCAGGTTGTCCGGAAGTCTGCATTGCCAAAACACCAGCGACATTACCGGCTAATGTATTTACGATACTAGAAGACGGATTAGCTTTCAGATGATCTACATTTACTGTTGTAATAGCCCCTGTCTGAGTCAATTTTGTCTGAGCTCCAGTACCAGTAATAACCACTTCGTCAATAGCATTGGTAACATCTTCTTTTAGTACTATATTTACTTTTGACTGATTTTTTATTAGAACTTCTTGTGACTGATAACCAATATAAGAAAATACCAAGCGATTGTAAGGTTCCACTTTAATTACATATCGTCCGTTGAGATCTGTGATTGTTCCTAGCCCTGGGACATCTTTTACACTAACATTAGCACCAATGACCGGTTCTTTATTCTCATCTGTGACAATACCAGAGACACTAATCTTTTGCTGTGCCAAGGCGTTTATAGCCACCCATAGCAACATAGTACATAAGACAAATAATTTTTTCATATTTTAGTGTGTTAATCATTAAATTCTTCTAAAGCTATTTTACGGATACGGTGATTATAAGCATCACCTACATAAACTATTCCTGTCTTTTCATCATATGCAATAGCTTTAGGACGTTCGAAACGAGCTTCTTTTCTCAAATCCCCATTAACATACCCCCAAGGATTAGAATTTAAACTAGCGCTTCCTCGACCTGCAAATGTTGAGACTTGTCCCAGTGGAGTTAAAATTCGGATAGCATGGTTATGTTTATCTGCAATATAAAAGTCATATTCATCTATCTCACCTTTATAATTATCATTCTTTACAAATACACCTTGGTATGCCGAATCGAACTTAGCTAAATTCCCAACAGCATCTACATATCCATTTTGATTAGCGCTTCCTGCTACCACGTAAGGAGTAGTAAAAGACTCCCCATTATAATCAGAACGAAGAATATAGTGCTTGTTAATAACCATAAGGTAAGCATAATTTCCTGTTGGATGAATAATTATATTAAATTCCCATTCTTTATCTTGGACGGTAAACATATAGTCCGCCCCTGTCCCAGGTGAAACAGCTGTAGTACGGGTTCCGTCAACAAATTCTTGAAGAATATCTTTTTTTACTCTATAAAGGTGACCTTTCTGAAAATGAGTAAAATATAAATCACCGTTTTGGGGATGGATTGCTGCACATGCGCAACCATTGTAATTCACAATTGTTCTTCTATTTGACCATTTAAAACCACATGGTTTAGTTGTATCTGAAACACGATCAAACATATAGACCGCAGGATTAGTTGCATTAGCTTGTGATGTAGCCACAACCATATGATACACTCCGTCCTTATCTTTAAAAAAATCAATAGAACGCCCACGCTCATACCCTCCATACTCACTCCTAGGAAGAATAGTATATAATTGTTGCCGTCCGAAATCAATACAGCGTATACCAGAACCTGTAACACCTTCAGGGTCAACAGATGTATCCTCAGCAAAATATAACAACTCAGGGTACTCAGGATCCCATTTCATAAAACAAGGATTAGCAACACCGCCACAATTATCAAAAGGCCCGTCTTTTATTTCAAAATTTTTCTTTTTATCGGAAATTTGTGGATTAACCTCACCAAGTAAAGTACTTACTACTTTTAATCGTTGATATTCAAATCTCACATCAGATTTTTCAGAAGTATATGTTTTTTCTCCATCTTTTATCGTAACCTGTATATCACCTTCATAGGCTTTTGATGGCATAAGACAATACATATATGTAGACTTTACATTTACAACCGAGCTTTTCTGACCACCAATATAAACTTCCAATTGGGAAGGATTATTTCCAAAATTCTCTCCATAAATAAGTACTCTTTGCCCTGCAGAGCCTGCTTTAGGGTAAATACTATCAATACGAATAGGAAAAGCAGGATTGAATGGAGTTCCTCCACTACCTGTAATAGGAGATACTTCTTTTCCATCATCACAGCTTCCTAAAAAAAAGGCTAATAATGTAAGCATGACGTATGGTATACACCAAAACTTACTTTTCTTGTTACTTTTTAAATTCATAATAAATTAGATTTAAATTACTGATTATTCATGACTTTGTTCATCAATACCTGCATCCAATAACCTCCTATTACCGAGCGAGCTCTAAAACCAACCCATTTCCCACTATCTGTGTGATGCCAGTCGCTGATGGGTACCCGTGAAGTCGTTTCATTGATATATTTATAGAGAGGATTTATGAACTGTTCGAAAGTATCTTGGTCTGGAGACATAGCTGCAATCCACATAATCCAGTCAGACTTTGTATACTCTTTGCGAGAGTCCAATGGCAATCCATAAGGATTCTGTTTCGTCAAATAGTAACTTACTTCCTTGTCGATTACATTATTGGGGAACAAATTCAGA
>DXOJ01000331.1 GCA_019412865.1 Bacteroides sp.
CTGTATGACTCCTGCAAATATACAACAAAAAAATGCCTTTGTCAAGTCCTGCGGAAAATTGATCTTAATATAGTCATCCGAACCAATCGTATAATGCCTGATTTCCGGGAACGCCCCATTGCTCATGGCATACATACCTATATGTACGCCATGGAGCTTACTGAATGGGTTGTTCCTGGAAACAGACCGTTCGGACAATGAAGCCTTTTAATTTTCAGAAGTCTCCAATGTCACAGAAACATACATTTCCTTATTGCTACTATTGATATAATTATACTCTATCACATATCTCCGTGTATTGATTCCATAGTTTCCCGATATGACTTGATAGGTACCACTTCCGCTATTCTCTACAACCGGCAGATTCTTCCAGGGGCTGACACTTACTTTTCCGGTGCTCTTATCCACCGTCAGAGTAATACCGTTATCATCCAGATTGGGCATTTCTTCGTTGACCGACTTATGGAAGAAACGAACCGTGTTTTCATCCACTGCTGTCAGAGTCCGGGCTATTTCTATCGGAGTCCCGCTTAACAAATCCGGAGCTCCATTTTTCATCGGATACTCGGTGCCCTTCATCATATAATTGCCCGAATAGTCATTGATCATTTTCACCTTCACCAGCAACACTGTGTCAGCCTGTTCGTTCACAGGATAAGGGCTTGAGTCTACAATCTTCAAAGGAATCAAATACCGTGCATCTGTATCTATTTTTTCGGTATCTACACGTACGGGGAACCGCACATAACGTTCGCCGGCCTTAATGACGCTTGTGTAGGAAGGAATCGTATACCAGTCTTTAGGCAGCGCCACATATTCGATTTCGCCTTCCAACACGTTTTTATAGTTGTAATTATCGATGTTACTTTGATCTGCTTCTCCCAAAGTCACTGTCACGTCATCTTCGTGCATCTTTGTTCCGCCACAATAGACGGTAACGAAGAACTCTCCGTCACTTCCATATTTTACCTCTTTCTCCTGCAACTCATCTTGTGCACCTACTAAAGTCAACTTTTTAGTATATTGCTCGTCAGCCAAAGGGTCGCTCACGCAAGCCGACACGAACAAACACAAAAGTCCACCCAGCATCAGTCGAATAAAGTCATTATTATATTGTTTCATATCTTTTATTCTATTTGAATTATCTTTTCTTGAATCACTTCTCTGTTTTCATTTAATAACCCTGATTCTGGTCTATCCGCGGATTCTTGTCGATAATACCTTGACGAATAGGATAGAAATTCATCCGTTGGGTTATATTGAACTTGGAGAACTTGCAATCCGACTCAGTGACAATCGTACGCATATAGTAGTTCTTACGATCTTTCTTCATCGCCTTTATATTCATACCGGTAAAGGGCCTGCTTGTCGCTTTTACCAAATCTCCCCAACGGCGGAGGTCGTATGCGCGCCGTCCTTCAAATGCCAGTTCTATTCGTCTTTCGCGCTTGATGGCCTCTCTCATCTTTTCAGAATTATCCAGTTCTTCGTCGGTGATACCCGGCTGACCGGAACGATAACGTATCATATTGAAATATTTACGCATTTCTTCCTTATTGCGTGACACAGATATTCCGGTCGTTTCGTCAGTGTAGCTATCACCATCTCCCATCTCATTCATCGCTTCTACATAATTCAGCAGGATTTCAGCATAGCGGATAAGCGGAAAACTTTTAGATAATACTTTCCCGCTTCCTGCGGGGGAATCCATTTCATTGACATACTTCACGCAAGTATAGCCGGTGACACAGACCGTCTCTTTTTGGTATTGATCGGGTTTGCCCGTTCCATCGCTATAATAAGTCACTTTCAACGCTTTTTTATTCGCCGGGTCAGGACCATTGTAAGAAGAAGCCGGCCATATTCTATGGTTGAATCCTATCGTAGCATAATAACGCATCTCACGGTTGTAATCCATCTGTGCCATTTCAGGATCCAGGTCGAATCCTGAGAAGGAGGTTCCCAGCAAGGTTTTCTGTGCATCATCCAGATTACTGATGGGTTGCCATGCCTTTTCTTCCGTTGGATAAGGATATTCAGCGCTGGAAGCATTGATATCCCGTCCGTCTATCATGCGGTATGCATCCGCCAACTCTCCATTCACACTGATAGCATTCGTACCGTCCATCGCATAAGGGAAAACAAGTCTGGTATTGTTTTCCGTCTGACTCTTGGTCCAGATAAATTCGGAGATGCTGAATCCCTCTTCTTCTCCCGTGAACATATCCCTGTAAGATTTAAGCGGATCTATACCATGAGGGCCTTCCGGGAATTTATTGTTTTTGTTATTGAATTTGAGGTCATAAGTATTGGCCGGCAATTCAGGTGTGTATGCCGTACTGCGAACTGTGTAAAGGTTGTACAAATTCAAATCAATCACTCTTTTGGCGGCAACTGCTGCGACAGCCCACTTATGCGAGTCATAATTCTGAGGGAAATAGGGCTGATTGTCCGAGCTTCTCAGGAAGTCATAATAGTATTTATTTCCATTGAACCAGGGGCTTGCCGCTTCAAGCCGTACACGTGACATCAGAGCTAATGCAGCTCCGGACGTAGGGATGCGATAGGTTGACGCATCGCGTTCGTCCGCTGCCTTCAGCAAAGAAGCTGCCTGCTCGAAATCACTGCATATCTTTTCCACACATTCGGTGTAAGTAGCTCTCGGATAAGACATCTGATCTACACTTGCATTGGTAGGAAAAGCCTGATCGGGAACGATAGGCACAGGACCATACTGCATCATCAAAGTGTAATAGCTATAAGCACGGATAAAGTAAGCACGGCCCAGGAAGTCACGTCTTTCAAAATCTGTAATATCCGTACACTCTCCGATCCGGGCAATCACAATATTCGCCATTCGGATAGATACATAGAGTTCTCCCCAACGGAAAAAGTCGTTGCTATATTTGTCTACCATCTGCCCCATCGCAAAAAAGAGACCTTTCCATGAATCCTTTTCACTTTCCTTGATAGATGCGAACGCTTCATCGGATGCGAATCCCAAAGGCAATGGAGTCGATTTCCATACGTTGTCAAAAGCAGGGAAGTTATTGGCTGCAGCACTGATATACTTCTCAAGCTGACTCTTTCTCGTAAAAATAGAGTCAAGACTCGTCATATCATATACATATTCATCAATATCCAGGAAAGACTCACAAGATGTGAAAGTGGTTGAAATCGCAGACGCCATAAAAACACCCGCCATCATTATATTCCTTAATTTCATAATTCGTTCAATTTTAAAAGTTCAAACTCAATTGCATTGAATAAGTGCGCTGAATAGGATAAGCAGCACCGTTCGCAGATGCCTGTCCCGGGTCCCACAGCTTGATGCTGTCCCATGTACAAATATTATGCATAATGAACGACAGGCTCATTGAACTGACACCCAGTACATTCTGCAGCCATGGGTTGCGATAGGTATAGCGTATATTCAGTTCTTTGAAACGCAAATAGCTGTTGTCTGCCAACCAATATGTTGATGCCTGATTATTGTTCTTATTACTGCCATAAGTCATACGCGGGAAACGAGCATTCGGATTCTCTGTGGCTGCCGTACCCGATATTTCACGCGGAGTCCAGCGGTTATTCTGATCTGCCACGATTGTCAGCAGGTTTCCTGTCGAACCGCCACTGAAAGGGTAATAGCCTGTACCTCCCAAAAAGTAAGTACTATGTCCTGTTCCTTCGAACAGCATTCCGAGAGTCAGGTTTTTCCAGCTCACTTCTCCGGCAAAACCGTATTGAATCTCCGGTACATTAGAGAAAGACAAAGGTACTCTATCGTCCACATCAATCACACCATCAGCATTTACATCCACATACTTGATATCGCCCGGATATACTTTACTCTCAAAGTTTTGCTTAGGACTGGACTCTATATCTTCCCAGTCTCTGAACAAGCCTTCGGCTATATATCCCCTCTGTACTCCGCTCGGATATCCGATTCTCGATTGATAAGGATAGTGTATATCAGACTCCTCGTAATGCAATACCTTGTTGCGCGAGAAAGTAAAGTTACCACGTATGGTAGCCCGCCAGTTTTTTCCAAAATCCTGTTTGAAACTGAAGTTTCCATCCATACCCCAGCTTTCCATCGAACCTGTATTGGCCCACGGCATAGAGATGAAACCGGCTTCTTCCGGTACAGTGACACGCTGCTGGAAAATGTCAGTACGGCGATCTTTAAAGTAGTCAACAGTCAGCGAGAATTTATTATTGAACAGGTTGATATCCACACCGACATCAAACTTCTTCGCCTTTTCCCAGACAAGTCCGTCAGTACCTAACTGTCCTTCCCGAATACCGCCTGTTCCCCAGCCGCCATCACCTGTGCTGGTGACTGTTGTCAGATATGGGAAACGTGTACCACCGATACGGTCGTTACCGACAAGTCCATAAGAAGCACGTATCTTCAGATAATCAAGGAAAGGAAGTGCCTCTTGCAAACAATCATATTGAGAGGGAATCCATCCTCCGGATACTGCCGGGAAAAATCCGAAGCGTTTATTTTTCGGGAATTGTTCGGAGCCTGTATATCCGATATTGAATTCGGCAAAGTAAATCTGTTTGTAGTTGTAAGTTACACGTCCCGAAAGCGCCTCATAACGTCTGGGGATAGGTTTCAGAACGGCGCTGACGTTCTTGTCTTCGTCCGAGTCTTTTGATTTCGTTCTGCTCTGCAGGTAAAAGTGGAGCAGTCCGCTTATGGCATGATCACCAAACGTACGGTCATAATCCGCATTCAACTGCCAATAATAGGTACGGTCGGTGTCCGTAGACCTCGATAATGACAGGTCCTTCTTTTCCACCTGTTTCGTCATGACCAGTGTGCCTTGGGCATTTCTTCCGTTCGCCCAATACAGATCCGGCATTTTAGAACGTGTAGTATAAAATTCAGAGTTGGTGGTGAAGGAGAATAAGCCTCTAACCTTCAGTCCTTTCGTAATAAAATCCAGATCCTGACTCAAATCCACCATCAAGTTGGTAGTCAGATTACGGGTCTCTGTGAAACCTGTATAGTTCAACTGTACATAAGGGGACAACAGCTCATAGCCAGACTCCGCATTGGCTCCTTTCGACGCCAGCTGACCTGTGGAATATTTCACCGGCAGCGATACAGGTGTCAATGCTGCCTGCGCATTCCATAACGCACTGTTATTTCCCAATCCCGGTGAGTTCTGGTTAGTCATTACTTGGTAAAGCTTCAGTCCCAATCTTGTTTTCTTTGTTAAATTGGCATCAACTTTGGTCAGAAAAGAGTACTTCTGATAATTGATGTTGGGATCATATTTGTTGGCAGACTTGTCGGGACGGAAAACGGCATCCTTATTCTGCATACTGAGCGACATAAAATACCGTGCGTTCGTACCGCCACCGGAAACACTGAAATAATGCTGATTCTGCCATACACGGTCTCTCAGAATCACATCACGCCAGTTGGTATTCGGAGCAAGGTCCGGATCAAGCCCTGTCTGAAACAGTCTTAACTGAAGAGCACTGTAAAGCGGATCATCTCCCCTGCTCAGTTTTGCTTCATTGGCCAGTAACGCATACGTATAGGCATCGCAATACTCAGGCATACGTGCAGATTCGCTCAATGTGATACTTGATTTATAGTTAATACGGAGTTTCCCCGCTTTTCCCTGCTTGGTCTTCACCACTACTACGCCATTGGCTCCGCGTGCTCCGTAAATGGCTGTTGCCGAAGCATCTTTCAATACCGAAAAGCTTTCAATATCCGCCGGGTCAAGTTGATTCATATCACCTTCTACACCGTCTATCAAAATCAATGCGGAGGAATTGGCACCAAATGTACCAATACCGCGTACCCAGAATTCGGAAAAGTCACTACCCGGTTCTCCGCTTCGGGTCACAGCGATGATGCCGGGAACGTTACCACCCAGCATATTGGATACAGAAGTAGCCGGCACATCTAATGCCGCAGGCTCGATAGTGGTAACCGCACCCGTAAGGGAAATCTTCTTCTGGCTTCCTTCGCCCACAATGACAACCTCATCCAAATCGCTGACCTGTGGTTCCAGCACAATCTTAATATTCTCCTTACTCATCGTCACTTTATAGCTATAAGGCTTATAGCCTATAAAAGTAACTGTCAGTACTTCACCTTTAGAAAGACCTTGCAGACGAAACTTACCGTCCAGATCTGTTGCAGTTCCTTTCGAACGGTCTTTGTCTACAGTGATCGAGGCACCGATAATCGTTTCCCCCTTTTCGTCCATCACCGTTCCGGCGACCATATAACCTTTTTCATTGGTTTGTGCTGATATGGTGGCAGAACACACAAAGAGCAGCAACATCATGATTACATTTATTGTCAATTTCATATCTATCTGGTATTAGATTTACTGAATGGTAAATTTCCGGACCATACCTGCGTTACATTCAACAAAATACAGAGATCCGTTTGAGTCAAAGCCGAGATCATAAGGCCATTTTAACGATGATTCCAAGGGTTTTCCGTCAACAACAGCCAGATTTCCCTTACGACCTGCGACAGTTGATACAATGCCATCCTCCAATTTCCTTAATAAACCGTTTCCTGTATCGAGAAAGTACAATACGCCCGAATCATCTACTGCAAGACCTGTAACTGTACTCATCATGGCATCTTCTCTGTTTCCGTCCATAAATCCGTTTGTTCCGTTGCCAATATAATCCTCAAAAGACTTGCCATCGGAAGAAATCTTCAGGATTTTATTACTTAGATTGGCAGATACATAGAAGCAGTCATTTACTTTATCTCTCGCTATAAAACACCAACTGGTAAGTCCCCCCAGGTTTCCTAATTCAGCATTGAGTATTTCCACTTCAAGGCTTTCCAAATTAACTCTGCCGAATTTACCGCTGGTATCACAAAAATAAAGGAACTGATCGTCATCGCTTAAAACACAGTCAGCCACTCTTCCCGTTACCTCCGTACCCAGAGTATTCAGTATCTTCGACATCTGCCATCCTTTTGCCCGATTGAAAGCGTAAACAGCGTGTGTTCCGTCATACTGGATGCCATAAGCTGTTTCACGATTTTTGGTAGCACCCAAACCGCCGAATTTTATTCCCGAACAAATGGTCGTAACTCGGTTCTCTTTCTCAGAAACCAGCCGCACATTGGTCTGATCGGTGCTTACAAGTATATTATCGTCAGCTATCATACACATTCCGCGTATTACTCTGAATTTAGCCTCAGCCAATGTACCGTCTGCATTTTCGCCGGTATTACCGGTTCCGGTTATGGTCGTAATCTGCTCCATCCTGGTATACTTGAACAGAGAGGGCAGTTCGCCTTTGTACTCCGAGCCGATCACTACAGACACCTTGTTCTGTCCGTCATTTTGTTTAGGAGTCATACCGTAAATACAATCTCCGTTAGAGCTGATTAGTCTCGCAGTGTCTTTCTCTCCGAAATATACTTTTATGCGGGACAGGTCCGTTCCAAAGTTTTTTCCGGAGATAACAAACTGAGTGTTGTAAACACCGGAATCAGGTTCGATCAGAGATACGACTACAGGCTGATTCGGATCAAAAGCTTTTGGAGGTATCCCTTCATTGACAAACTTGTAGTCGTCCGCACATGAAGTGAAGAAAAGCAAGGAGCAGAGACTCCAATGTAACAAATTGTTTTTCATGTAATAATAAAATAAAATTAATATATAAGATCAACTATTTCTCCTGAAGCCCTGGAAGCAGGTGATACTATCCTGATGTCTCCCCTCAAAGAGAACGAGACAAAATTAGAGGTATTCCACTAGAATTATAAGAGGTAAATCGGGCAAAAATAGGAGGTAAATTAGGCAATAGACCAGAGGAAATCGGCATGAACGATTCACGATACATTACATTAATTAGCTTATTGTCAATGGAATAGCCTAATAAAGGGATAGCAGTACGGTTTCCTGTTCATCATTGCATACAACATATCTCCATCTGGTTTTTACCATTTTTTTATTGTATTTTTGTCTTAAAGATCACCTTATATGATAACGTATATGCAAAGAATGTACTTTATACTCATAGCTTACCTACTGCTGGGTTATTATGACAGCTATGCACAGCCTTATCTCCTTAAACATCTTGGAGTAGAAGACGGCCTATCCAACAATTATGTGACCAATATCACACAAGATAAACAAGGATATATCTGGATTGCAACAGAATCCGGACTGAGTCGGTTTGACGGACGGAACTTTACTACTTACAAGGATAATGATTCCGGGATCATCAGCAACGCATTAAATGCCCTGCTATATGACGAAGAAGAGAATGCTCTATGGATCGGACTCAAGGACGGACTGAGCAAACTTGACTGTTCTACTTATCAATTCACCAATAATATAGCAGACAGCATAGCCAGCAATATTGTTGCGCTGGCACATTCGGCCGATAATAAGGGGATATGGATCACCAACCACTATGGCGGAACTATATATTACAATAAACAGACGAAGCAATTCTCACCCTTCTCCCACAAAAATATTAAGGATTTATACGATTCAAGCTGGTGCTCCTTCGATAATGGTCATGGAAGCCTGTACATAGGACACGCCCAAGGAGGACTAAGTATTATTGATTTAAAGAGTAAAACCTGCAAGAACTATCGCAATGATCCGCACAATCCCAAAAGTCTGCCGGGCAACAGTGTATACTGTATCTATATTGATCATTCCGGAAATATATGGATTGGAACCAATCAGGGACTTGCCTTGTTCAATTCTCAAACAGAGGAATTTCTCACTTTCAAACATGAGTTCGGTAATCCGCATTCTCTGATAGCAGACCATATTTATTGCATCAAGGAGATGAACGACGGAACACTATGGATAGGGGCTGATATAGGAGGAATCAGCATACTCGATTTGCACAGCATCACCTTCATGAATCCGAAGAGTGTGAAATTCACCAATATCTCCGCATCCAATGATGAAAGCGGACTTTCATCCAGCAATATAAGAAGCCTGCTGCAAGACTCTTTTGGTAATATCTGGATTGGTAACTATAGCAGCGGCATAAACTTCATCAGTCACACGAAGCCTGTATTCCATACGCTTCCTTATACTACAGAAAAAGGAAAAACGCTAAAAAACAAACCGGTATGGGGAATCAGCACGGACAAAGAAGGACAAGTATGGGTCGGGAGCGAAAATGAAGTCGCAATATTCAAAGACTATCAGCTCACGAAAACTCTAAATATTACTCCGTTCCTCAGCAGACCTTACGGGCAAGTATTTTCCCTCAGAAGTGATCAGAAACAAACATTCTTACTGGGGATTTATGATGACGGCCTGTTGAAGCTGAATACAAAAACGAACCGAATTGAACGCATTCCATTAGGTATGGACAACATTGATATCATCACCTTCTTTGAAGACTCCGATGGTACCATGCTGATAGGTGCTGAATATGGCGTATATATTTATGAAAACGGTACAGCTCGTGTCGCAGAAGAAATCACCAATCAACTTTATGCCCGTTCCGTATATGGCATCCTTCGTGATCGCCAAGGGAAATTATGGATCGGAACATACGGAGGAGGCATTTCCATCTTTGACAAAGACAATAAGTTAACAATGCGACTCAATACAGATAATAGCTTCTGCTCCAACGCAATCAACCAACTCTACCTCAACTCCCTAGGAGAAGTGTGGGTTGCGACACGTAACGGGATTGCGCATATTAAGAACACGATGCAACCGGAACACTTTGAGGCATATAACTCCATGCATGGTCTGGATGATAATTTTGTCCGCGCCATTCAGGAAGATAAAGCAGGCAATATCTGGATAAGTAGCAATGACGGCATTTCTCGCTGGAATTCGAAAAAACAATTATTCGAAAACTATAATCATCACGATGGCATACCGGCAGGTAACTTTATAGAAGGATCAGCCTGCTCCACCGAAGACGGAATACTTTATTTTGGCTCATTAAACGGAGTCTGTTACTTTGATCCTAAAGAACTGATAACCGAACATCAGGTAGCTCCCGTACAAATTACCGAATGTAAAGGATTCAACAGACAGATAGAAAGCCACAACGCCGGAGTTTTAATTCCTACAACTAACGGAAACATTGATTTGCCTTATAATCAGAATTCTTTCCGAATCTCATTCACAGTCCCCGACTACTCTCAAAGCCAGCTGGTAGAATATGCCTATATGATAGAAGGATTAGAAAATGTATGGGCCAACACCCAAGGAGAGAATCAGGTTACATTCCGTAATATTGCTCCCGGAGAATATACTTTCAAAGTAAAAGCGAAACTGAAAAATCAGGATTGGGATGAAGGGCATATCGCCTCCATGACAGTACATATCCACCCTCCCTTTTGGCTTACATGGTATGCCAAACTGCTTTATTTCATTATTATATGCATCGCCATATATTTATCTCTCCGCACCTATAAACGCAAGTTAAACCTGGAAAGCTCTCTTGAACTGGAAAAGAAAAACAGCCAGAACAAACAAGAACTAAACAATGAACGGCTACGATTCTATACCAATGTCACTCATGAACTACGGACTCCATTGACACTGATTCTGGGCCCTTTGGAAGATTTGCTGAACGACCCCGATCTGTCTCCACGTTATAATCAAAAGATCAGCATCATCCATAGCAGTGCTATTCGCCTGTTAAACCTGATTAACGAGTTACTTGAGTTTCGTAAAACCGAAACTCAAAACCGACAATTAACAGTCAGCAAAAGTAATCTTGCCAATCTGATCACTGAAATTGGATTACGCTATAAGGAACTGAACCAAAACAAAAAAGTAACATTCCACATTGATATTGAAACAGAGAAGACCCAACTCTATTTTGATACAGACATGATTACGAGTATCGTTAATAATCTGCTATCCAATGCTATAAAATATACGCCGGAAGGTGATATCAGACTTGCACTTCGCACTATCACCGAGGAGAATAATTTATACACAGAAATAGAAGTCAGCGACACCGGATATGGAATAGACTCCGAAGCCCTTCCACATATATTCGATCGCTACTATCAAGCCAAAGGCAAGCATCAAGCATCCGGAACCGGTATCGGACTCGCACTGGTAAAATCACTGGCAGAGCTCCATCAAGGTATTTTAAACGTAAAAAGCGAAACCGGAAAAGGAACGTCTTTTACTTTCCGCATCCTGACTGAGAACACATATCCTGATGCCTTACACAAAGAAGAGGGAGAAGAGCCACTCAATATGACAGAAAATGATGTAGACACGGAGGATAGCAAAGAAGAAACAGATACCCGCCCTATCATACTCGCAGTAGAGGATAACGATGATATCCGTGAATACATCGCTTCTTCCTTTCACGCTAATTATCAAGTCATAACCGCCATCAATGGTAAGGAAGGATGGGAACTGGCACAGAAATATATTCCCAATATTATTATCAGTGACATCATGATGCCTGTCATGGATGGTATTGAGCTCTGTCGCTCCATAAAGGAAGATATGCGCACCAGTCATATCCCTGTAATCCTGCTGACAGCCAAAGATTCCATTCAGGACAAAGAAGAAGGTTACGATAGTGGAGCCGATTCTTATCTGACAAAACCGTTCAGTGCCAAATTACTTAACAGCCGTATCCATAATCTACTGGAATCCCGCAAGAAACTGGCACAGCAAATAACAGCCCATACACAGGAGCTAGAGCCCAAAGCCTTACAGGAGCCTATGGAACCTATAGAACTCAACAAACTCGACAGAGAGTTTCTTGAAAAACTAACTCACATCATCGAAGAAAATCTGGATGCAGAACTTGATATTCCTTTCATGACAAGCAAAATAGGAATGAGCCATTCCACCTTCTACCGGAAAGTGAAAGCATTGACCGGGATATCCGCCAATGAATTTATCCGTAAAGTAAGACTCAAGAACAGTTTGCAATTGCTGCTAACAGGAACATACAATATCTCGGAAGCCGCCTACATGACAGGTTTCAACAATGTTTCTTACTATCGCCAATGCTTTAAAGACGAGTACGGAATGTCACCTACCGAATATTTAAAAAGTTGCCGGTAACGCAAGTAACTGATACATCAAAGTGCGTGCCATACGCTCCTGCCCTTTGGTGTCGG
>DXOJ01000332.1 GCA_019412865.1 Bacteroides sp.
GTTTTGTTCTTGCTACTTTTTACTATTTCCCTTCCGCTATCCTGTCCAGTTCCATACGGAGCCCGAAGAACTTGGGAATGAGGTCCGACAGTTCCGGATCCAGGGGAATACGCAGGACAAGATTGGGATTCATGCGGCAGGCCGCAAGCATATGTTCCACTGCTAAGTAATCATCGCCCTGCCGGGCGCTTACCACAGCATGCAGGTATTCCTTGCGGGAATCTACGGGTAACTGGTCTAAAAGAGCGGAAGCCTCTTTATGATAACCGAGCTGTGTCAGGCAAAGGGCGGTGTTATAGTCAGGCCGTTTTTCCAATATCGGCAAGGCTTGCCGGTATTGTCGCTCTGAAAGGAGCCGCAAGGCTTCGGCATACTCTTCTCCCTGCGGAGTATATACGGGACCGCTTGCCGCAAGAGAGTCTGTCTCCGCAGAAGCTATGACATATTGGTCCAGAGCGGAACGGTCAACCAGGTCGCTAAGCGAGGCCACAATGAAGAGCAGCGTGTCCGAGGCGGCAGGCCGCCATGTGCTGCGGTCGGTGGCTTCCACGATAGACTCTAGCCGCACACGGAGCTTTTTCATTCCATCGGTGACGGGCAGAGAATATACATAGTTGTAGATATAATCATGTCCGGAAACTGAATCCGAATTCTGGCGGACCATCACGGAGTCGATATAGGGGAAGGGAATCATACGCCGGCGGATTTCATCACGGTTACGGTCATTCATCTCATTTTCGGCAATCCGGTCGTAGAAATAACGGTGGCGGGAGATGTCCATCGAATCGGTGGCGGTGAGGACATAGTTGTGTATGTTGGACAGGCTGCGCCCCCCCGTTATAAAGGTCACGGAATTTCGAAGGTACACGATCGGCGGTAAGCTCGCGTTCCAGCCGGTACATCGGCCAAAAGGAGGCCGTACGATGATATTTACGGTCATAGGAGGCCCACAACCCGAGCGTGTCACGACCAGCCACATAGCGCCGTACGCTTTCTTCGATCCGCTTGCGTTCCAGGCGGTGACGGAGTGTCGCACGGTTGGCCTGCGTACGCGTGTTCCAGAAATTCTGGCGTTCAAGGGCAAGGCGTTTCCACTTCTCGTAGGCAAGCTGACGGTCGCGCTCCTTGCCGTAAAGTTCATAGAAGAACCTCTGCCGGCAGGCGATATCCTTATTGATGCCTTTACGGTCAAGATACACACTATCATAAGCCGAAGGATCGACAATTCCATTAAGAAACAGCCTGTACGCCTTATAGTCCGCTTCCTGCATGCGGGTAAAGGAAGAACCGGAAAGCACAACAGGTGGTAGCGGGAAGCCTGAACTGTCAGAGGTGCAGAGCATCGGGGTGAGTGTGACACGCCAGCAACTGTCAATCAGGAGGGAAGGGACATGGATATTGAATTCCAAACGCACGGAACCTTCCCGCATGGTGACCTGCTTGACGACCGTGCGTGCAGCGACGATGTCAACACCGCCCAGGTGTATGGTTTTCCATACGTCATCCGTACTGTCGGAGACCTCTTCGAACTCACCGGGAAGAGTGTCCGAAGAAGTGGTGAACCCCACCTGTTCGGCAAGCACTCCGGAAGGTGCGCTCTCCTCGTGGGGAAGAAAAATATTAGGACGGCCGGACTGCATAAACAGCCGCATAGTCCGCGGTTCGCGGGAAGTGGAACAGGACACGGCCAGTAACACTCCCGCGCAGAAAGCGGCGGCCGTTATGTGGGATTTGAGATACTTATTCATCATTCAACTTTTTATATCTTGTTTCAACAGATAAGATGGTTTCAGAAAAGATAAACCAGATTAACGGCGGTACGTGTGGGTGTCACATAGACACCGGAGCCCTTGCCGGTACGCTTACCGCAGTTCACGCAACGGTAACGTTCCCAGTCGGCCCAGACAACACCGAGACCCAGTTCGAACTCCAGATTCCAGCGACGCGAAAGGGGGCGCACCAGCCCCGCAGAAAGCCCGCCGCCGAAAGCTGTGCCTTCGTAACGGTAGCGATGTCCGAACAGACCACCCGCATTATATATGGAGAACACACCGTGGAGCCCGATAAAACAACCCCTTCCGTAAGTTTCGCGCATCCAATAACGCACACCAGGCTGGACTGTGAAGTTTTTAAGCTTGCCGTCATCCCAAAGACGGAAAGGATTGTACTGTACGGGAAGATGGGCGGACCAATGCGTGGAAAAAGCCATGGAACCCTCCACATTCAGATTCCCCGTACCTAAACCCACCAGATTGGTTCTGACAGAATAAAACTGCGCGGAAACCTTGTCTGAATACACAAGGCAGGCCAAGACACAGGCAAAACATAAAAAGTACTTTTTTCTATTCAAATTCATAATTCAAACTAGGATAACTCAAACTTTAAGTGGATAAACAAAACATGCACCCAAAGTAAACGGATGAAAAGCTGTGTCATCATAATAAGACTGTTCTTATTCTACGTGCAACCTGTAAAAATGAAGTATTTTAATGAACAAGAAACAGTTTTATATTATCACATCTGTTTTGTTTTTCCTGGTTGCAAAAGTAATAACACATAAATCACGAGTTACAAAATGAAACCACAAATCTAACGTCCGCATTGCATAAAACATTATAATACAGAAACATAAAGACTTCGTTCTTCTTATTTTTCTAACACGACGCTAACAGATGATTTACAACCTTAAAAAATATAGGGCAATCAATAAGTTTCTGACAATTGACTGGAATAGTAACAGATATTATAATGAAAGCATCTTCATACTTTCCGGACATACCTCCCAGGAGAATTAAACCTGTTATGGCTTACCTCCATGACAAAACCATTCTACAATTACATCATTCCGGTATTATGGCAAAAACAATCTGAACATATTCTAGATTTAATTACCGGATGATGCATTAGTCATTGGAACCTAGTATAAAGTTGAAATACCTATCCCAGAAGGCTTAAGAATAATTCTTTATTAGCTGTTTCCGTAGATTTAATACGTGATTTGAGCCGTGACTTGCGAGCGTATACATTAGCCACCGTATCCTTCATGAATAAGCTAATTACTTGCGGTGAAAATCCTACAAAAATATAGCATAATAACCTGGTGTCGGAAGCTTTCATAGTTGGAAAATCTTCCTTGAGCTTGTACATGGCATTGTCATGACAAGTGTTTACGATTT
>DXOJ01000333.1 GCA_019412865.1 Bacteroides sp.
CTATAATAAAATTATTATTTGTATTTTCGTTGCCATTTATTTTCTGTCGTTGTGCCGACGACGGGATACACTATGAACGGGAAATCAATGTTCCCGAAGGTATCTATCTGACGGGGAGTGCGTCCCAATTCTCGGTAGAGGCAATCAATGGTAAAATGAATGTGATAAAAGAGGGCACTTTGGTCGCATTGAACACATGGCTGACATCCAGCGGAGATTTTTATATCTCTTTAGTCGGACCGGATGGGCAACCAGTTTATTATGGGCAGGGAGCGCTTTTGCAAAACGACAACAGTGAGGTGTCAACTTATTCTTTGGCTCCTGGAACCGGCGGTTTCAGAGTAATGGAAGATGGATTGTATCAGCTAATTGTGAATCCTTTATTGAAACAGGTTAATATTGTTCCATTCAATTTCCGTTTGACGAGTAAATTCGAACTGACAGAAGACGGTGAAAACAAACTCTTTCTTCAAAAACCGTCTTACGACCATATTAACCATGTGGCTACCTGGGTGTCCAGTGGCGAGTTAGAAGTGATATTACCGGCAGAGTTTTCGTTTAATTATACCGATAATACATCTTTTGATGTGAAGGAAACAGATACGGAGAAATATACATTCTCTTCTATGTACACCGGAACGGGAGGAAGTATAAAAATGAATGTTTTAACTGAAGAATATGCCGAACTAACCAACCAGTCGCAAGTGCAGCTCAATCTTAAAAACAAAGGTGAGTATAAAGTAACGCTTCAATATGAAGTCTTGACAGGAAAATTCTTTGCGAAGATGACGGGCAATGAGATCATAGAACCCGAACCGGAGGGGTATCCGGAGAAACTATATATGATTGGAGATGAATTTGGAAACTGGAATTGGAATTCGACAAATGTGGTAGAGATGGCCCCTGTGGGACAGCTTGGCAATGGTGCATTCTGGACTATCAAGTATTTCAATGCTGGTCAGGGAATTAAATGGGCATTGGAAAAATCTGATGCGGAAAGTTTTGCCTCTTTGGGTACAAATGTCAATTATGTTGTAGGCAGTAACGGAAGAGCGACGGTAGAAACAAGCGGCCTGTATTTGGTATATGTAGATATGACCCGTAATCTTATAGCTTTTGAGAAACCTGCCGTTTATGGAATAGGTGAGTGTTTTGACGGACAGGAAGTATCGTTCGATCTTTCCGGGCAGAATTTCTCTGCTGTCACTACAACACAAGGCAATCTTCAGATGTATGCAACTTCCGACTATAACAATAGAGACTGGAACACTATGGAATTCAACATCTATAATGGACAAATCTATTATCGTGGTGTAGGTGCTGCACTGGAACCGGTTCCTGTTGCTTCTAATATACCAATAGAACTTGATTTCTCTCAAGATAGAGGTAAAATAGCTGTGACTTTTGCCTCTCCAAGTGATGTTCCCTCAACAGCGAAGGCTATTTATATGGTTGGCGATGAATTTGGAAACATGAATTGGGGCTCGGATGGGGTTATCTCATTAGATAAGGTTTGGAACAGTGCCGACCGATGGATACATATTAATTATTTCAATGCCGGAACTAAACTTCGTTTCTCTACATCCAAGATATTTGGTGATGGAGAGTTTACCGGACTGACTAATAATGTAGGCTTCGAAATCTCTGACGAAGGACTGGTGGTTATCCCCCAAAGTGGTACTTATATCATTTTCGTTGATTTAGGTTCGAAGACCATCTCCATCCAAAAGCCTGTAATCTATGGGTATGGAACGGCAGCCGGAGGAAACAACGAAAAGATCTTGCCTTTTACGGAAAGTAGCGACGGGAAAACATTCTCTGTTACTTTACCTAATGGAGGACGTTTCAGAATACATCCTTATATTCCTGCTTTTGATAATCTTAATCCTTCATTTGGTGCTTGGAAACGCGAATATGCTGTTAATCCGGAGACTCTTGAAATCTATTTGCGTAAAGAGGGCATGGATGAACCGAACAAAGATTATGTATGGGCTGCCAACACTATAATAACTCTTGATTTCAGGGCAGCGAAAGGAACGATAGTAGTTCCTTAGCCCGGTCTGCTCCAAGAAAAATTGTAGCTGATTATATTTTTATATCACTTTTACCCTCACACCCTCACACCTTCGTTCAATCCCTTTATTCATCGTGGTTGCAAGGTGTGAGGGAACGTGTGGCAGTAGGGTGAGGGTAAAAAGTTACCCTCACCCTATTTAATTTTAGTTTTACTTTTAATTTGTTGATTTATAGTGAAATACACTTCTGTTTGGATGTAAATAACTAATCTCATATCTCACTATTTTGATCCTTTTTCTATCATATAAATGCCGAAAGTGTGTCATTAGTATCTGCTTTTGAAGTACCGTCTCTTATTCTATATTCTTTCATCAATTATAGGTTAATACCTAATGATCTTTCTGTAAACTCTTAATGCTTCTTATGGGCTCACTATAGTAGATAGACTTGTTTACAGTAGTGAGCTTGTTTGCCTACATTTGATAGCTTATTTGTTCACATTGGTGAGCCCTTACTAATCACTAAGCGAGAC
>DXOJ01000334.1 GCA_019412865.1 Bacteroides sp.
GACAGGCAGTTGCCGAGACCACCGGTCTATACGGTCTGCTGATCGCTATGCTGCCCGGAGTTTCTTCATGCGATAAATTGGAAGATGAATTATTCAAGAAGAATACATATATCATTCATAATGGTTGGCAGGATTACTCATTGGAGGTAGCTGATGATAATACCACCGTACTTCCTGTATATTTCGGAGTAAATGGTACATCGGGAAATGATAAGGAAATTCATATAATGATGGAAGTTGACCCGGATACGCTGGATGCGTATAATAAGGACAAGTATAAGAGCCAGACGGATTTATATTATAAAATATTGCCGGAAGGAACCTATACGTTTGATGCCGATTCATGGAATATTAAAAGTGGAGAATTGAATGCGGCGGCTTATATCCATATCGACTTGAATAAGATTAGAGAAGTAGGCAACTTGTATAATGATTATGTACTTCCCTTGCGCATCACTTCTTCTACAGGAGAAGAGATGGGAGCGAATAAATATACGAAAGTATTGGCACATATCGGTTTCAAGAACGATTATTCGGGTATTTATAGTGGTAAGGGCGTTGTGACACAACAGGGAACAACTTATACGACTGAAACGACCAGCACACAACTTTATGCAATTAATAATAATACCTGCTATATGTTTGTGGGCGAGAAGACACGTTCCAACACTACGGACTATCTGAATTATGTGGTTGAAATAAAACGTGATGATTTCGGAGACATAACGTTAACCAGCCATGTGGATGGATTGAAGTTTAAACCTTATAGTGCCAAACTCAGTCGTAAATATACGTATAACTATACAGACCAACGTTATTATACAGAAATTACTACCATTGAATTGGCTTATGAATATCAGGACTCTGCACAGGGCGAATCATTAATGATGTCGTTCGAAGGTACTTTCTCTATGTCAAGAGATGTATTGAGAGTAGACTATCCTAATGTAGACGTAGAAGAGTAATTTACCTTAGTTATAATATATATGAAAGTGATGAAATACTTCGTTCTCGCATCATTGCTTTGTCTTAGTGCATGCGGCGATGATAACGACAACAAAAATAATGAGACACCCCAGAATTTGGCAGAGCTAACCGTTGACGCCAGTGAAATCAGTATCGCACAGGGGGATACCAGAACCGTAAAAATTACGTCCGGTAATGGCGAATATGAGGTGACTTCGGCAAACGAAGAAGTGGTGACGGCAGAAGTCGATGGTGATATAGTGACACTGACAGCTGTAGAAGGACATAACAATGCTCAGGGTGTAGTATACGTGAAAGACAAGTACTACCAGCGCGCTAAGATTTTGGTTAACACGGCGGCAGAGTTTGATCTGAAGTTGAATAAGACGTTATTTACGCTTTATTCGCAGGTGGAAGGCGCCGATGAAGCTTTCGTCAAAATCTATACAGGAAACGGAGGTTATTCGCTGGAAGTGATAGATGAAAATAATTGTATCGAAGTCGATCAGTCTACACTTGAAGACTCGGAATCATTCACCGTGAAAGGCATCGCCCAGGGAAATGCCGAGGTCAAGATAACCGACCGGAAAGGAAAAGAAGCCTTTGTGAATCTGAATGTGATTGCTCCTAAACAGATTACGACCGACGCTGATGAAAAGGGTGTACTGATCAATGCTAATCAAGGTTCTCAGCAAGTAAAGATTTTGAGTGGTAACGGAGAGTATAAAATACTTGATGCCGGCGATACGAAAGTAGTCCGTCTCGAACTTTATGGTAACGTAGTGACAGTGACCGGAAGAAAAGCCGGCGAAACTTCCTTTACGCTGACTGACGCCAAGGGACAGGTATCGCAACCTATTCAGGTGAAGATTGCACCGGACAAACGCTGGTGTATGAATCTGGGAAGAGACTATGCCGTGTGGACGCATTTCGGAGAAATGACAGGCGAAGGAGTAGAAGCATTGAAAGCTGCGACCAACGATTTCAAATTGAAGAAGATGACCTGGGAGCTGACTTGCCGTATCGATAATACTTATTGGTTGCAGACCATTATGGGTAAAGAAGGTTACTTTATTCTCCGTGGCGGTGACGATGGTGAAAAAGGCAAAGAAGGCGGTAATCAGTGGAAAGTCATTGACCTGGTAGGGACAGGCGATAAATTACAACTGAGAACAGGGCATAATGCGATTAAGCTTGGCGAGTGGATGCATCTGGCTTTGGTGGTAGACTGTGACGTAGCACAAAGTAATCCGAGTGAAAAGTACAAGCTTTATATTAATGGCAGCAGAGTTGCCTGGGGAGAAATAAAGAGGAATGATCTCAATTTCTCAGAAATAGATCTTTGCGCAGGAAATGATGGAGGAAAAGTATCCATTGGTAAGGCTAGTGATAATAATCGTTTCTTGGGCGGAGCTGTACTTGAAGCACGTATCTGGTCTGTATGCCGTACGGAAGCGCAACTGAAAGCCAACGCATGGGACTTTGTGGAAGAAAACCCGGAAGGTTTGTTAGGACGCTGGGATTTCTCTGCCGGTGCACCGGTTGCTTACATTGAAGATGGTACTGACTCCGATCACGAGTTGTTGATGCATGTTTGTAAGTACGACAGCTTCAATGCTACAGAATTCCCAATGAGCAGATTCGGGGAAGCTCCTATCGAAGTACCTTTTAAGTAATCTCTAAATTTGAAGAAAAATGAAAGCAATATTCAAACTGTTTATATTGAACTTCTTGGCTTTGGCATTACTTCCATCTTGTAGTGATGATGATCAGTCAAACTCAGAACAGAATGATCCCATCAGTGGCAATATTTCTCCGGTAGGTTCATTTTCCGTAGAAGCTACCAATAACGAGAATGAACTTCTGGTGAAATGGACCAATCCCAGTA
>DXOJ01000335.1 GCA_019412865.1 Bacteroides sp.
CTATGAAATATATGAAAGTCAGGACAATGAATGGACCGAGACTGTTATTTTTTTGTGTATTCATAATATTAGGGTACAAAAAAGAGTTTTGTTATAATATACTTTCCAGTGTTGACATTGTTCCTTTTTCTTTGATTGCATTCACCATTTGCAGATATAATTCAACAAATTCGTCGGCAGCTTTCAGTTCTGTACTTTGGAAAGGTGATAGTGAGAGGAAATCTATTGGGGAATTACTGGCTATAAGGATGTCATCTGTTGCTGTCAGCCATGGCTCTGCAATCTCAAATCTAGTTCCGTTATCATCAGTCTTATATTTCAAGTAATGACGATAAGCAGCAAAAAGATACGCTTGGCGAGTAAGATTTGCGCGGTCACGGATCATCTGGATTAGATTTGGCATGATATATACGGGAAATTTGGATGCACCGTCAAAACATAAACGCGCTACTTGGTCGCTAACGGTATGATTACCGAAACGTTCTATTAAAGTTTGTTTGTACAAATCCAGATCCATGTTTCCCGGTGCAGGAACATACGGAGTAATATCAATATCCATGAAGCCACGTACGAACTTTTTAATTCGTTCATCGGATATGGCGACGTCTACTTTACGATATCCGCTCAGGAAAGCAGGATATGAAAGTAAGGTATGGGAGGCATTCAATAGGCTGAGCTTCATATTTTCATAGGTAGTCACATCCTGCGTAAATTCTACGCCGACCTTTTCCCATGCAGGACGACCGGCGATAAATTTATCCTCTACTACCCATTGGATGAAGTCTTCGCAATATACAGGTGCTCCGTCTTGAGTCCCATTTTGGGTGTTCAGCCGGATAATGTCTTCAGGTTGGGTCGAGGGGGTTATACGGTCTACCATACTGTTAGGAAAAGTGATATTTACTGTTGCCCATTCTGCTAGTTCTGGATCTTGGGCTTGGAAAAAGGAGAGAAATGCTTTGCGTGCGGTGTTACCATTATGTTGTAAGTTGTCACAAGATAAAATTGTGATAGGTCCATTCCCGACAGCTTTTCTTTTCCGTAACCCTTCGGCTACAAAGCCAAAGGTCGTTTTCGGGCTTTGTGGGTGTGTTAAGTCATATTTGATATTTTCATTATCCAGCATAAATTCATTGGTAGCTTTCGCTATATTATATCCGCCTTCGGTGATAGTTAGTGTAATGATATGGATATTTTTATCGGCAATTTTATTAATAATGGCTGCTGGATTTTCGATTCCCCAAATCAACTCGATTAATGAACCTATTTGATAAGTTTGGTCTTTACCATCTCGTCCGCAAATAGTTAGTGTATATTCCTTTTTTTGCTTTTCTAGTATTCTGTACAGGCGCTCATCTCCAGGCAATAGCATAGCGCCGCAAATACCCCAATCCTGTTGGGTAGGATCTTCTAATAATGAATTAGTATAAAATTCTTCATGGGCACGATGGAAGTTACCGACACCAATATGTAAGATACCTGGTTTGATATGTTCGCGGTTGTAATTGTAAGAAAGTACTTGTGTTTTCATGTTTTCTTTATTTTTTAATTCTATATTATTGTTAATGAAGCAAAGATAAGTTTGGTGAATAATAAAAAGCTGTTTTTTGAGGACGTTTTACCTGCAAACGATTGCGGGAACGTTCCCAAAATCTGCAAACGTTCCCAATGATTAGGATTTGTCATTGTAAATGCATATTTTTGCCCTAAGTTAAAATACAAAAGTAGCTATGAAGCACATTACCATTAAAGATATAGCCCGACATTTGTCTTTGTCTGTTTCAACAGTATCTCGTGCGTTGATAAATGATAAGAACATCCGTCAAGAGACTAAGGAAAGGGTGCTGGAAACAGCAAAAATGTTAGGGTATAAGCCTAATCCGGTAGCTACCAATTTGAAATATGGACATACGAATACTGTTGGGGTTATCGTTCCGGAAATGCTCACTCCGTTTGCTTCACAAGTGATAAGCGGTATACAAAGTGTACTTTATGCTAATGGGATAAAGGTTATTATTGCAGAATCAGATGAAGATCCAAATAAGGAAAGAGAGAATCTGCAAACAATGGAAAGGTTTATGGTAGATGGAATTATTATCTGTCTTTGTAGTTATAAGGAGAATTTGGATCAGTATATACGTCTGCAGCAGGCGGAAATGCCCATGGTTTTTTATGATCGTATACCGTATGGAATGAATGTTTCCCAGGTTATTGTAGACGATTATATAAAGGCTTTTTTTTTGGTTGAGCATTTGATCCGGGAAGGTTATAGGCATATTGTTCATTTACAGGGACCTGATGATGTGTATAATTCAGTAGAGAGGGCGAGAGGATATAAAGACGCATTGGCTAAATTTAACATTCCGTTTAATAAAGATAGGATGTTAAAGGCGGGGTTGACTTTCAAGGATGGAGCAAATGCGGCAGATATGTTAATAGAAAAGGGAATTTCCTTTGATGCAATTTTTGCTTTCACAGACACATTGGCTATTGGTGCAATGAATAGACTGCGGGATTTAGGTAAGAAGATTCCGGAGGAGATTGCTATTGCTAGTTTTTCTGGTACGGTGTTATCTACAATTGTTTATCCACAATTAACTACGGTTGAGCCTCCTTTACAACAAATGGGTAAGGTGGTGGCTGAATTGATTATTGAGAAGATTAAGGAGCCGTTGTCTCCAAATCGTTCGATAGTGTTGGATGCTGAGATTAAGTTGCGTGCTTCTTCTAAAAAGGAAAAAAAATAAAAAGGAGAGTAACCGACGAGTAGCTTTTGTATAAAGTGATTTGATAATACTATAAAACAATAAATAGGTATAATCAATTGGATTTAATTTTCTATATTTGTAGCGAGAATAAGCTAACGAGATAATATTTAATCATTAATACTTAAAGAAAATGGCTTTAGAAATTACAGACAGCAACTATAAGGAGATCCTTGCAGAAGGAAAACCGGTTGTGGTAGATTTTTGGGCTCCTTGGTGTGGCCCTTGCAAGATGGTAGCTCCTATTATTGAAGAATTGGCTGCGGAGTTTGAAGGACAAGTCATCATCGGTAAATGCGATGTAGATGAAAATGGTGATATGGCTGCCGAATATGGTATCCGTAATATTCCTACTGTATTGTTTTTCAAGAACGGTGAAATAGTAGACAAACAGGTAGGTGCAGTTGCTAAACCTGTATTTGCGGAAAAAGTAAAGAAGCTTTTATAGTCGATAATACTTATCACTTAATACTAAAAAAAATGGGACTGGAAGACGATTTTTTATTAGCAGATGCCGATGACGAAAAGACCATCGAGTTTATCAAAAACTATCTGCCTCAAGAACTGAAGGAAAAGTTCTCGGACGACGAATTGTATTATTTTCTCGATTTAATCGACGAGTACTACTCTGAAAGTGGCATTCTCGACGCTCAACCCGATGAAGATGGCTATGTCAACATCGATTTGGAAGAGGTTGTGGCTTACATTGTAAAAGAAGCCAAAAAGGATGAAATAGGGGAATACGATCCTGAAGAAGTCCTCTTTGTGGTTCAGGGAGAAATGGAATACGGCAACTCTCTGGGACAGGTGGACTAAACGACGTCCGGTCTCATTGCAGATAAAATTAAGATAAGGGGTGTGCTCTGTGAGTATACCCCTTTTTTGTGCGGTGCTTTTTCTCAAACATTCTTATGCCTATGAGAAAAAGTTCTCACTACAATGAGAAAAAATACTCATTGCGATGAGAATTAATTCTCACTACGGTGAGAATAATCCCTTGCCTGAATAGCCTGAAACAGCGTATTCTGGTTATATTTCTTCCAACGCATAATACTGATAATCGCGAAGTACAGTCTGAAGAAATTTTTCCTGATTACCGTCACGAGGAGTAACGGAAAGCAATTCCTGTACTTTCTTAGCAAGTGCCGTGACACGTCTTGCCCGGTCTTTCTCGCTGGATTCCAGTGTTCGGGTAATTACATTCACTTGTTCGAGTGATAAATCAGCCGATTGTGGATATACCGGATGATAATTCTGGGTAAGATAATCGAATTCATCCAAGCTAACATGAATCTTACGGTAGTTTTTCTCTTTAATCACCATCGTACCGGCAGCAAGATCTCCTAGCCGTTGATTATTTTTATTCAATAAAATGACCAGAAGTCCCAGGCCACTTGTGATAGGACCATCAATTGGGAAAAGAATCCATCGTAACAGATAAGATCCTATGCTGGGAGTGGAACCGTCCACTTTTACAACACGGATATTGATGAGTTTCTTTCCCAAACTCTGTCCGTGATTGAACATCTCGCAAAGAAAAGAATAACCGAGAATAGGCAAATAAACGATGCACAGAAAAAAGAATAAACTGAATCCTGACGGTAAACTTAATTTAGACAAGAGTGTAATAGTAGACAAGATGTAAAGCCCGATCAGAAAATAATCGATGATTAAAGCCATTAGTCGTTCGCCGATACTGGCTGGCGTTTGGCTGATACGAACGAATTGTCCGGTTATTATCGTAGATTCTGCCATTTCAGGTTAAACATTTTTAGGATTCCGTTGCAAATATATCATAATTCTCTTACTTTTGCTTCCGGTTTCGGACAAAACTTATCCGAAATCTATTGAAAAGCATGAAAGAAGTAACGTTTATTCGTCGGAACATTGAAAAATGGAAGGAGACAGAGAAGGTTGTGGAGCAGGCGGCAAGTCTGTCTCCCGATCAACTGGCCGATGCATATACGGACTTGACAGCTGATCTGGCATTTGCTCAAACACATTTCCCGACTTCCCGTATTACTATTTATTTGAATAATCTGGCTTCGGCGTTACATAACGAGATTTACCGGAATAAACGAGAGAAGTGGACACGCATTATAACCTTTTGGACACAGGAAGTGCCACGAACCATGCACGGTGCACGCCGCGAATTACTGACTTCCTTTCTGATTTTTGTAGTCAGTGCATTAATCGGTGTATTATCAGCAGCGAATGATCCGGATTTTGTCCGGCTGATATTAGGAAACGGTTATGTAGATATGACACTCGACAATATAGCCAATGGTGAGCCGATGGCCGTGTATAACGGCTCTTCTGAAGTGCCGATGTTTCTAGGCATTACGCTTAATAACGTGATGGTATCTTTCAACTGTTTTGCCATGGGATTGCTGACCAGTTTCGGTACAGGATATATGCTTCTTTCCAATGGCATCATGGTGGGAGCTTTTCAAACATTCTTTTATCAGCACGATTTGTTATGGGAGTCCAGTCTTGCTATCTGGCTACACGGGACGCTTGAGATTTGGGCGATCATCGTGGCCGGCGCCGCCGGATTAGCTTTAGGCAACGGTTGGTTGTTTCCCGGCACGTATTCACGATTGGAATCTTTCAGAAGAGGAGCGAAGCGAGGCTTGAAAATAGTGATCGGCACTGTTCCGGTATTTATTATGGCAGGCTTTATAGAAGGTTTTATTACCCGTCACACAGAACTTCCCGATATGTTGAGGCTCGGTGTGATACTCACTTCTCTGGCATTTATTATATTCTACTATATTTATTTACCAAATAGAAAAAAACATGGAATCACAGAAACCTAAGATTGCGATGTATGTGAAACGTCCTTTCGGTGAGAAGTTGAACGCTTCTTTTGATTTTATAAAAGAGAATTGGAAACAATTGTTTAAGTATTCAACTTATCTGATACTCCCTATATGCATCATTCAGGCTGCTAACTTTAGTGGTTTAATGGGAAGTATGACAGATCTTAGTGCCATGCAGACTTCAGGAGGAATAGGTGAGAATCCGTTGGCTGCCCTGGGACCCTCATTTGCATTGAATTATGCAGGAGTGATCTTCTTCTCATGCTTGGGAGGTTTGCTGCTGACTTCCCTGATTTATGCGATGGTACGATTGTACAATGAACGGGAAGAACGCCTGAATGGAATTGTATTTAGCGATATAAAATCGTTGCTGCTCCGTAATGTCAAGAGGCTGTTCCTGATGGGAATTGCTTGTGGTTTCTTGTTCTTCTTTGCGGTGATCCTTGTTGTTCTATTGGCTGTGTTAACACCTTTCACGCTCATTCTGACCATCCCGCTTTTATTCGCATTTATGGTACCTTTGGCATTAATGGCTCCCATCTACTTGTTTGAAGACATTTCGTTGGGCGAGGCATTTGCGAAAACATTCCGGCTAGGATTTGCTACGTGGGGCGGAGTCTTTCTGATATTACTGGTGATGGGGCTTATTGCCAGCGTATTGCAAGGAATCGTTTCTATACCTTGGTATGTGATCTATATTGTCAAAATGATCTTTACGATGAGTGACGGGGGGGCAACTTCTTCATCAGTCGGACTGAACTTCGCACAATATTTGTTCTCTATCCTGATGTTGTATGGTTCTTACTTGTCGGCTATATTCAGTATCGTCGGCTTGGTTTATCAGTACGGTCATGCATCGGAAGTGGTAGATAGCATAACGGTAGAAAGTGATATTGATAATTTTGACAAACTCTAAAACAGACCTCAACTAAATGAATCTCACTTCCCCGGCTGATACATTAGTCTGTGATGCGGTGCAGATTGCCCTTTGGCAGTCTGATCCGGCATACAACTATAACCGTGAATTGATTACTCCGGAGATGAATGTCTTTGAGTGGATCAGCAGGCAGTTTGGGGAATTGATGCGTAAAATATTTGGCAGTCGTTTTGCTGAAGAGTATTCAGGGCTTATACTGATATGTATTGCGATTCTTATTTTGCTGTTGATTGTTTGGTTCCTCTATCGGAAACGTCCCGAATTGTTTATGGTCTCTCGTAAGAATGCATTGCCTTATACGATTGAAGAGGATACAATTTACGGTGTGGATTTTCCGGGAGGTATTGCAGAGGCACTTTCCCGTCAGGATTACCGGGAAGCGGTACGTTTGCTTTATTTGCAAACTTTGAAACAACTTAGTGACGCAGAACGTATTGACTGGCAACTTTATAAAACACCTACCCAATATATTAATGAAGTACGGATGCCGGCATTCCGGCAACTGACCAATCATTTCTTGCGGGTGCGTTATGGTAACTTTGAGGCGACGGAAGAACTCTTCCTGACCATGCAGTCTCTACAGGGAGAAATAAAGAAAGGAGGCGTCTCATGAAAGGAAGCCGCTGGTTCATTATCTTTATTGCCGCCTTTCTATTTATCATGTTTGCAATAGAATATCATTTGCCGAAGAACTTTGTATGGAAGCCCACTTTCGGACATTATGATGAGCAACCTTTCGGATGCGCGATATTCGATAGTCTGTTGTCTTCTTCTTTGCCACAGGGCTACACCTTTTCGAAAAAAAGTCTCTATCAGTTGGAGCAGGAAGATACGACGCAGCGCAGAGGGGTATTGGTAATCTCTGATAATTTGAGATTGTCGGATGTTGATGTAAACGCTCTGTTGAAAATGGCGGAACGCGGAGATAAGATCATGCTGGTGAGTACCTTGTTTGGCAGATATCTGGAAGATACTTTGAGTTTCAGGTCTTATTATTCTTATTTCAGTCCGATGGCTTTGAAGAAATATGCAACTTCATTCTTATTAAAAGACAGTCTGTGTTGGGTGGGAGATTCGGCGGTTTATCCCCGTCAGACCTTTTATTTTTATCCCCAGTTGTGCTCTTCTTATTTTTTGGGAGATTCGCTTCCTGAAAGGGTGCTGGCACAAAAAGTCCTTGAGTCGAATGAATTTAAATACGAAACCGAGGCGGACTCACTGGTCACGGATAGTGTTACTTATATGCCTGTAGCGATGTCCCGTCAGTGGGGTAAAGGAGAGGTCATTTTAGTTTCCACTCCGTTGATTTTCACCAATTACGGTATATTGGATGGCAAGAATGCAACCTATATTTTCCGTCTGTTGTCACAGATGGGAAAACTGCCCATAGTTCGTACAGAGGGATACATGAAGGAGACGGCACAGGTGCAGCAATCGCCTTTCCGCTATCTTTTGGCACACCAGCCGCTTCGTTGGGCGTTATATCTGACAATGATTACCATCATACTCTTCATGATATTTACTGCGAAGAGACGGCAACGGGCTATCCCTGTTATTCAGGAACCGGCCAATAAATCTCTTGAATTTACCGAACTGATAGGTACACTTTACTTTCAAAAGAAAGATCATGCGGATCTGGTCCGAAAGAAGTTTTCCTATTTGGCCGAAGAACTTCGGAGGGAGATTCAGGTAGATATTGAAGAAGTGGAAGATGATGAACGCTCTTTCAACAGAATTGCCCGGAAAACAGGAATGGATATACAAGAGATTGCGGAACTGATCCGCGAAGTACGTCCGGTGATTTACGGAGGACGTACGATTGATGCGGATCAGATGAAAGTGTATATTGATAAAATGAATGAAATAATCAATCATATCTAAAGAAGAAATTTATGGAAGAGAATACAGAACAGCGAGTAGATTTAACTCTCTTTTCCGAGAAGATACAAGAGTTGAAAGACCGGATTGCTTGCGTCATAGTAGGACAGGAGCAGACTGTCGATTTGGTACTGACGGCTATTCTGGCGAATGGACACGTATTGATAGAAGGTGTTCCGGGTGTTGCTAAGACACTGTTGGCTCGTTTGACTGCCCGTCTGATTGATGCCGATTTCAGTCGTATCCAGTTTACTCCGGACTTAATGCCGAGTGATGTGTTAGGTACGACTGTGTTTAATATGAAGACCAATGGCTTTGATTTTCATCAGGGACCGATTTTTGCAGATATTGTATTGGTGGATGAAATCAACCGTGCTCCTGCCAAGACACAGGCCGCCTTGTTCGAGGTAATGGAAGAGCGCCAGATCAGTATTGACGGAACCACTCACCGGATGGGAGAGCTTTATACGATTCTGGCTACCCAGAATCCGGTAGAGCAGGAGGGAACATACAAACTTCCCGAAGCACAGCTCGACCGTTTCCTGATGAAGATAACAATGGATTATCCCTCATTAGAGGAAGAAGTGAACATTCTGGAGCGTCATCATACCAATGCTGCATTGGTGAAATTGGATGATATCACTCCCGCCATTACCAAAGAAGAAGTGCTGTCCCTTCGTGCTTTTATGAATCAGGTATTTGTAGACCGCACGTTACTTCAATATATCGCATTGATTGTGCAGCAGACCCGTACCAGTAAGGCCGTATATTTGGGAGCTTCTCCACGTGCATCTGTAGCCATGCTGCAATCGTCAAAAGCGTATGCTCTTTTGCAGGGACGTGATTTTGTGACACCGGAAGATATCAAGTTTGTAGCTCCTTATGTACTTCAGCACCGTCTGATCCTGACTGCGGAAGCTGAAATGGAAGGCTATTCACCGGTGAAAGTGACACAACGCTTAATTGATAAAGTGGAAGTCCCGAAATGAAAAGATTTATGATTTATGAATTCTGATTTATGATTTGGGCTGCGCGTTGGATGTCTGACCCTATTCATAACATAAATCGAAGAAATCATAAATCGTAAATTATAAACTGTACGTAAATTGTAAATTGTAAGTTGAAGAAATCGTAAATCCAAGAAATTATAAATCATAAATCATAATTCATAAATCATTTGTTTCTAACTCGTCGTTTCTATATTGCCCTTGTCCTGGTTATCCTGTTGTTGGGTAGCGGATATGTTTTTGCTCCGTTCTTTGTTATCGGGCAGTGGGCACTCTTTGTCTTGCTTTTGGTGGTACTGGCAGACGTATATTCTCTTTATCGTATTCGTGGAATCCGTGCTTTCCGTCAGTGTGCCGACCGTTTCTCTAATGGCGACGAAAATGAAGTAAGTATTCGAGTAGAAAGTAGTTATCCGCATCCTGTATCTTTAGAAATCATAGATGAGATCCCTTTTATCTTTCAGAAACGTGATGTCGACTTTCAGGTGAAGCTTGGAGCAAACGAGGGAAAAACAGTTACCTATCGTCTTCGACCTACTCATCGTGGCGTTTACTCTTTCGGTCATATCAGAGTTTTTGTGACCGGAAAAATCGGCTTTATATCCCGGCGCTATACTTGTGCAGAACCTTTGGATATCAAAGTGTACCCGTCATATCTGATGCTCCATCAATATGAATTGCTGGCAATAAGTGATAATCTGACAGAATTGGGAATAAAACGTATTCGCCGGGTTGGGCATCATACGGAGTTTGAGCAGATTAAAGAGTATGTAAAGGGGGATGATTACCGTACGATTAACTGGAAAGCAAGTGCCCGCCGGCATGAACTTATGGTGAATGTGTACCAAGACGAACGTTCACAGCAGATTTATAATGTGATCGATAAAGGTAGAGTGATGCAGCAAGCTTTCCGTGGAATGACCTTGCTGGATTATGCAATTAATGCTTCGCTGGTGCTTTCGTATGTTGCCATGCGGAAAGAAGATAAAGCCGGATTAGTGACTTTCGATGAACACTTCGATACTTTCGTGCCTGCTTCCAAGCAACCGGGATATATGCAGACATTGCTGGAAAGTCTTTATAGCCAGCAGACCACTTTCGGGGAGACAGACTTCTCGGCTCTTTGCGTTCATTTGAACAAACATGTCAGTAAGCGTAGCCTGCTGGTACTATATACTAACTTCTCGAGCATAGGAGGAATGAACCGTCAATTATCTTACCTGAAACAACTAAACCGCCAACACCGTTTGCTCGTAGTCTTTTTTGAAGATGTCGATTTGAAGGAATATATCGCCCAACCGGCAAAAGATACGGAAAGCTACTATCGTCACGTGATTGCAGAAAAGTTCGCTTACGAGAAGCGGCTGATTGTATCTACTTTGAAACAACATGGAATCTATTCTTTATTAACTACACCGGAGAATCTTTCGATTGATGTGATTAATAAGTATCTGGAGATGAAGTCACGACAACTACTATGATAAGTCTTTTATAATTTGTTCAACTGTCTCTTTTAAAGGAGGAAGATGTTTTTGTATGACTACCCAGATAATCTCGTAGTCAATGTTAGCATATTCATGAGAAATGATATTTCTTAATCCAATAACCTTTGCCCATGGAATTTGGGGATAATCTTTAAGAAAGTTCTTTTGTGTTTTGTCGTCAACAGCCTTAATCGTTTCTCCTATTACTTGGATTCGCATGATGCATGCGTCTAAGATGGTCATTCCCCAAGGTGATAACAAAAAATCATCTACGTTCTGAATGTTCTTACACCTTTCTTCAATGATAGATATTGATTCTGATATTTGGAGAAACTTGTCTTGGATTTCTTCTTTAAGCGTATATTCCATCTCTTGCTATTCTTTGGGAAATAAGTGAACGGAGGTTTTTACGCAAACGAAGGAGGTCTATTTTGCAGTTACATATACGTTCCAGTTCTTCTTTAATATCAAACATAATAAAAGGGTCCGGATCCTTTAGTTCAACAAAAACATCCAAATCACTCTCTTCATGTTGCTCTCCACGGGCAACAGAACCAAAAATACCAATAGAAATAATTCCATATTTCTCGGCAAACTGTTGTTTGAATTGGCGAATTTTTGTAAGATATTCATTGGTTGTTTTCACTTTTCTATCCTCCTTTCATACAAAAATAGTAAAAAATGGGAAGAAAACAAAAGGATTCTCTTAAAAACATATTATCCTCCTATGGCTTTCCGTGTTTCCACAAAGAAGAATACAGCCATTCCAATGATGATAATTCCCAGTATTCCATAGAAGAGCCTTGCCCGGTTGCGTCCTACATTCCGGACAATGGTTTGTGCGTTGCGCGTTGTAAAGAACCAGTCCCAGTTCAGCAATGACGCCAGCAGGGAGACAGTTCCTGCCAGCGCAAAGATTCCTTGTACGATATATTGCCCGGTCATAGTTTAATCACTCTACTTCCGTCTTCCAATTCTTCAATCGTTACTTTTACGGCGTCACCCGGCAGTAATTCTTCCACCAGTTCCGGCCATTCGATAAAGCAGAGAGCACCACTGTAGAAATAGTCTTCGTATCCCATGTCGTACACTTCGCTTAGCTTCTTGATGCGGTAAAAATCGAAGTGATAGATTAACTCCCCGGTTTCGTCCGAACGGTATTCGTTGACAATAGCAAAAGTCGGAGAACTGATAACATCGGCTACACCCAATGCTTCGCAGAGTGCTTTGACAAATGTCGTTTTGCCGGCACCCATCTTTCCGTATAAAGCAAATACAGTGTTGTCGCCCATAGCAGCGATAAATTCACGGGCTGCTTCATGGATACTTTCCAGTGATTGAATTTTGATTTCCATATACTATCTATTATTATGACTTTTTCCTGCAACAACTCTTTCCGATTTTACAAACAGCGTAAATCAGGATAGAGAAGAATATGATGGAAGCTCCCGAAGGGACTTTCCAGTGATAAGAAATAAATAATCCACCCAAGCAGCCCAAGAAACCGATGCCGATTGATAACCAGATAATCTTCTTGAAACTATAGGTGAACAAGTTGGCTGTCATCTGTGGAATGGTGAGAAGAGAAATGGCCAATACGATGCCTACCATTCGCAGGCAGGCTACAATGGTCAGTGCGATGAACATCATCAGTACATATTCAAAAATCTCTACCGGAATCTTTTGCGAACGTGCAAACTCACGGTCAAAGGCAATATATACGATAGGGCGGATAAACAGATAAAAGAATCCGGTCAGTATGAGTGCCAATATGCCGAGCATCCATAAGTCGATTTGGTTGATGGTCAGTATATTGCCGAAGAGGTAAGCCGACAGGTCGGGCGCAAATCCCGGTGACAGGAAGCTGAACATAATTCCGAGTGCCATCCCTAACGTCCAGAATACTGCAATGGCAGAATCTTCGCGCATATCTTTCCGTCTGCTAAGCCATTCGACGCCAAAAGCAGATAATACCGAGAATACGGCTGCCGATAGTATCGGGGAAATTCCGGCAAACAATCCTAACCCGATTCCTCCGAAAGAAGCATGAGTGATTCCTCCGCTGATAAATACCAGGCGGCGGGTTACGATATATGTACCGATAATCCCACAGGCAATGCTTGCCAGCAGACTTCCCAATAGGGCGTGTTGAAAGAATGTATATTGTAGTAAATCCATCACATCACCTGTCATCTGCCTTTTTTACTTCTATGTTTCTTCTTTCTCCGATAATCAGAAAAACTTCGTCTTTGAGATCATCCGGTAGTTCAATGCCACGGAGCTGAAGGCTACGCACCCATCCGGCCACTTCTACATCCAGTGTCGTATACAATACATCCCGAAACATTTCTGTTTCTTCTTCTGTGTACGCATCTCCTGCCTTGCCAATGAACTGGTCCAGTTCTTCGTCATCGTAATATTCTATCTTTTTGCTGACAGCTGCCAGCAGGCTATCCCGTTCGCATACTTCGTGTTGTCCGCAGCATTCCACATCTACTTCCTTCACTTCCGGCATACGGTCCAGTTCGCCCTTTTCTATTTTCTTTTGCAGTCTTTTGTTGCGGATAATTCCGGCTATCAGCGCAATGACACCCAGCAACACCAGACTTATAATAAGTATCCACATGACAATATAACAGTTACCAATCAATTTTGTGCAAAGTTACTTATAAATTTGTATTCTATCGTGTATGCTATCTATTTCTTTCGTACTTTTGTATGTTACTAACTCAAATATAAGATGAAAAGACAGAGTATATTATTCGTTCGGAGTATGTGGGTGGTTATCTTATTCACTACCCTTGCTGCCTGTAAAGATACGGATAACAGAGTGTTTGGAGATGATTTTGAATTTCCGGCATTGACAGATGAAAACACGATTCGCTTTACAGTGAATGTTGTAGGAGACTGGCGGCAGTTGGACATTGTAGCAAGTGGGGGACGAATGGTGATAGATTGGGGAAACGGTCGTATACAGAAAATAGAAGATCCTTATTCAATGAGTGGCGGAGTGGTATATAGATATGGAAATAAAGGATTATATGAAGTGAGGATTTGGGCTGAAGAGCTGCAGCTTATCGATATAAGTGGTTTGCTTCTTCCTTTGAGTCATCTTTATTTGGGAAATATGCCGCGAATGAAATCACTGGCTTTGAATAGCATTTCTGATACTCGCGAATTGGACTTGAATACCTTCTGTCCTAATGTGGAAAGTATTAATATCGGTAGTTTCGCTGATTTGGAGCATTTGGAGATTGAGGATTGTTTCCGATTGCGATCTATACAAATTTATTCTAATCCCAAATTGACTTCAATAGAGTTTGGTAGTCATCCGGAAGCGGAAAGTTTATATTGTTCTTATAATGGTTTTTCTTCCCTTTCCCTTAAAAGCTTGCCGGCATTGCGCGATATTGATTTGAGTTCTAATGAAGTATTGTCACATCTGGAATTGAACGAGAAGACTTCAATTTCTGCGATATTGATACAAGGATGTGCTTTCCAATCAATTACTGATATATTGAAATGTTGCCCTTCTTTAAGGGAATTAAGTTGCTCATACAACAAATTGACCGAACTTGATCTGTCCGATAACTCTAATATTAGTGAATTGCGTTGTGAACATAATCAGCTAACTCGTTTAATGGTACCGCAAGGAAGTCTGTTAGAACATCTTTATTGCCACTCGAATCAATTGGATGAGGATGCCTTGAATACACTGTTTGATTCCTTGGGGCAAGTGCTGGAACCTGCTATTTATTATCCGACTCCTCCCCGCCAATATCGGATTTCTTTTAATGATAATCCGGGAGCAGATGATTGTAATAGAAATATCTTGAATGATAAAAACTGGATAGTTGAAAATAAGTAAAGTATGGACGATTGTTTCTTAAATCTTATATACATCATGAAGAAAAACATTCTGCTTCTCTCTTTTTTGTGTAATTTTTCATTGTTGTTATCTGCCCAAACTAACGTAGAAAAAGGGTTGCAGAGTATCAACCGTTCCTCTGCCGAAGCTACTATCAACTTTTTGGCTAGTGATGAATTGCAAGGCCGTGAGGCAGGTTTTCATGGTTCACGTGTGACCTCGGAGTATATTGCTTCTTTATTACAATGGATGGGAGTATCACCTTTGGCTGACAGCTATTTCCAGCCTTTTGATGCTTACCGTAAAGAACGTCAGAAAAAAGGACGTCTGGAAGTGCATCCTGATTCCATAGCTAAACTGAAACAGGAAGTTCATCAGAAGCTTTCCATGAGGAATGTATTGGGAATGATTCCTGGTAAAAATACCAAAGAATATGTGATTGTGGGGGCGCATTTCGACCATTTAGGTATTGATCCTGCACTCGATGGCGACCAAATATACAATGGTGCTGACGATAATGCTTCCGGTGTATCGGCAGTGTTGCAAATAGCAAGAGCCTTTTTAGCCAGTGGGGAGCAACCCGAAAGAAATGTAATCTTTGCTTTTTGGGATGGAGAAGAAAAAGGACTGCTTGGCTCTAAATATTTTGTACAAACTTGTCCTTTCCTATCTCAAATAAAAGGCTATCTGAACTTTGACATGATTGGCCGTAACAACAAACCTCAACAACCCAAACAGGTCGTTTATTTCTATACATCCGCCCACCCGGTCTTTGGGGATTGGTTGAAAGAGGATATCAGAAAATACGGTTTGCAATTGGAACCGGATTACCGCGCTTGGGAAAATCCGATAGGAGGAAGTGATAACGGTTCGTTTGCCAAAGTAGGTATTCCGATTATCTGGTATCATACGGACGGGCATCTTGATTATCACCAGCCTTCCGATCATGCCGACCGATTGAATTGGGATAAGATAGTAGAAATCACTAAAGCCTCTTTTCTCAATATGTGGAAGATGGCAAATGAGAAGTCATTTTAATGAAGCAGATAAAATACAATCCTGATAATTAACGGGAAAAGTCAGGATTGTATTTCTTATTTTTTGAGTATTCTTTTCAAGTAGTCGATAGTTGGTAAATTCACAGTCTCAAAACTTCCTTTATAAAATACAGCAAAATTATTAAAAACACACGGTAACTCTTTTGCTTTCTGTAGCGTATCTACTTGAATAAAAGAAACAGGGACATCATTTGTTTCACAATATTGTTTGATCATTTCAATGTATTTATAGATATAGGGGCATTGCATATCATAATAAATCGTCAGTTCCTCACTTTCTATTTTCAGATTCTTGGCATTTGGCGCGAACTTCGGTACTGTTCCGTCAAAAGAAAGAGCAAGCAATTCATATCCGTTATCGGTAGTGTCAACCACCTCAAAGCCAAATTTCTTTGCAAATGATTGGTCGGAAAGCCAGCTCTTCTGTTTTTTTGCCCCGAGCATGCAAATGCCGGATCTACCTTTTTCTTTGGCATCGGCTATACAGTACTCTATTAATGCTTTCCCATATCCGTTTCCTCGGGGACTACCTAACACCCATAAACAAAGATAATAATAGTTGTCGCCGATGACGGGAACCCAAGCTGTTTCAAGAGGAGCATATTCAATAAAAACCGTAGCTTTTGCATTTAACTTTCTAAAGACATGACCTTCATTCAGTCGGTCGGAAAGCCATTGCCGCTTTGCTTCAATACCAGGATGGGACTTTTTGCTGCGGATAATGCAGCATAAATGCTCATTAGAAAGATTTTCTGTTGTTAAGTTAACAAAACTAGTATTCATATACACCCTTGTTTCAAGTTAGGTATTATCAGTCGGTCCATGTAGCAATAATAGTCCTTTGTTGGTCTGTTGACGGGCTATCTTTGCAAAGATAGTGAATTTGTGCAGATAATCTCTCTTGCCGGGTTGTAGAATTCACGAAAGTTTTTTTTCTTACTATATAGAGAGGTGGCGAACAGGTAGAACTTTACATCCGGCAATAAATAGCAGATGGCAACAGACGAAATAGAATAGTTACATATCTCCATCTTTTGGAAATGAAAGCTACTTTTTTCTTTTTAGAAATAGCCTTTTTAATTTGTTTCACAGCTTTATCAACGGGAGTAACCCAGAATAATCCTTCTCCTTTTGCCATAGCGGTGTCTACAAATCCGGGACGAATATCGGTAGTGTAAATAGAATAAGGAGATTTAGTTGCTTTTTGTCGTAATCCTTCCATATAGTTGATTTGATAGGCTTTCGACGCATTGTAGGCCGGAGCGATGCCACTGCCGCGTGTACCTCCAACAGAGGAAATAGTAACCAGATGCCCGCTTTTTTGCCGTTCGAAATATCGGAATCCCCAGTCTGCGATGTTGGTAAAGCCTATTACGTTGGTTAATAGAGTAGGCTCTTCCAGTTGGTAGGATAGCTCAGGGTTTAGTTCCCCGGTTCCGGCACAGATAATCAGTATATCCATTCCACCCATCTTTTGAGTGAGCGTTTCAAGAGATGAAATAGCAGCTTGTGTATCAGTGATGTCACATACTTGATAGAATAGTTTGTCTTTGTCTTGGGTACATACCTCCTTTAACAAATTCTCTCTACGACCGGTAATGCCGATAAGATAATCTTCTTGAGAATAGGCTTCTGCCAATCCACGACCGATGCCGGAGGTTGCACCTATAATTATAATCTTCTTCATGAAATACAATCAAATTTTTTGTTTATCTGCAAAAGTAAGGGTAGAGAATAAATAAAACCTTGATTGAAATCAAGATATTATTTTTGTACGATTTTTCTTCGGATACGGCTTAAGGTTTCGGGACGAATCAAAAGATAAGAAGCCAGTTCTTTTAATGTAATCAGTTTCAGTAAATTGGGACAACGGTTGATAATTTCGAGATAACGTTCTTCCGGTGTCAGGCTGTACATTGAAATCATTCGGTCGTAAACCTCCCACAACAGAGTTTCTGCAATGCGGCGTCCTAACTTTTGGTGAACGTCGTTGGCATTATAGAAGTCTGTCATTTGCTGATAATTGATAACGTATACCGAGCAATCACATAAGGCTTGTATATCTACATTTGATTTATCCTGTAACTGAAAAGCCGGATAGTTGCCAACAAAAGAATGATCGAAAGTATAGCCTACGATGCTGCTCTCGCCTATACTGTTGGTACAACAGTACCGGAAAGAACCGGAACTGACGAACCCCATTATCCTGCATACTTCTCCCTGGCGGGAAAAGTAGTCTCCTTTCTTATAAAAAGTTTGCTTCCCCTGTTGCAATACAAAATCTACAATAGGTGAGTAGTTGATGTGGGAAGTATATTTGTTGAAATCTTCCACAGCGTATCGGAATCAGCCTTCGTTTATAACTTGAAATCCAGCCTGTTTCAAATCTTCCCAGTATCCGGGATATGATTTGGTAACAACTTGTGGGTCGGCAATGAGTAGATTGGGATGGCGGATAATTGCCGGTGCAAATGCCATTGCCATCCGATGGTCTTCGTAGGTTTCAATCACCGGAGTTTCTTTCGGTTCACATCGTTCGCCGTTCCACATTAATATACTGTCATTTTCTTCCTCGATCACATATCCCAGCTTTTTAAGCTCGGCTCGCAGGGCGGCAATACGGTCAGTCTCTTTTATTTTCAGGCTTTGTAATCCGGTGAAACGGAAAGGGATATTCAGCAAGGCACAGGTAACAACGAATGTCTGTGCCAAATCCGGAATGTCGACAAAGTCTTCTTCCAGTCTTTCCGGCGCTTTGCCTGTTTTTTTCAGTTTCACACCTTGCGATGTAAATTCGGTAGTTATACCTAAGCGTGAGAAAACTTCTGCTCCCCGGCTATCTCCCTGATAACTGTTATGAAACAACCCCAATAATTCAATTTCTGCTTTGGGAGATAAGGCGGCAATCTGATACCAATAGGAAGCTGCGCTCCAGTCACTTTCCACTTTGAAAGGAATGCTCTGATAGAGTTGTGGAGCAACGGATATGCTATTGGGAGAAGTCCATGCGGCTTTGGCTCCAAAGTCCTGCATCAGTTGCAATGTAAGATTGATATAAGGGCGGGAAATAATCTCTCCGCTTAAATGTAAAGTCAAACCGTCTTTGAGTGCCGGACCTATCATCAATAGAGCAGATATATATTGGGAACTTACATTTCCTTTCAAGGTTATTTCATTTCCTTTCAACTCTGCCCCTTTGATACATAAGGGAGGATATCCTTCATGGTGGACATACTCTATTTCAGCTCCTAATTCCCGGAGCGCATTGACTAATATCTGTATCGGGCGTTGCTGCATACGGGCTGTTCCTGTGATTGCCCGTTCCCCCGGAGTCACACTTAAATAGGCGGTAAGGAAACGCATAGCAGTGCCCGCAGCCATAATGTCAATCGTCTCTTTCCCTTCGGTGAGAGCTTTTATCATCACCTGTGTATCGTCGCAATCGGACAGGTTTTCAGGAGGATAAATACCTTTGCCCAGCGCATTGATGATTAATGCACGATTACTGATACTTTTAGAAGCCGGCAACTGGATAGTTGCTGTTACTACTGAAGGAGGGATGAGTTTATAGAGCATCATTTCTTGATCTATTCTTTGTTATGGAGTACAAAAGTAGAGATTTATTCGGAGACTTCCAACTGGTTTTGACTCTTGGCTAAGGAGTTGAGGCAATATCTGTATCTTCTTATTTATTC
>DXOJ01000336.1:0-7487 GCA_019412865.1 Bacteroides sp.
AAGGAGTCCGGCTGGTTGCTGTCTCAAAATTCCATCCCAATGAAGCGATAGAAGAAGCATATCAGGCGGGACAGCGTATTTTTGGAGAAAGCAAAGTGCAGGAAATGACAGCTAAATACGAAAGTTTGCCCAAAGACATTGAATGGCATTTCATCGGACACCTGCAGACGAACAAAATCAAATACATGATACCATACGTAGCGATGATTCATGGAATTGATAGTTATAAACTGCTGGTCGAAGTCAACAAACAAGCTGTCAAAGCGGGACGTACAGTGAACTGCCTGTTGCAGATTCACGTTGCGCAGGAAGAAACCAAATTTGGTTTCAGTCCCGAAGAATGCAAGGAGATGTTGAATGCCGGAGAATGGAAAGAGCTGACTCATGTACGCATCTGCGGATTAATGGGGATGGCCAGCAACACCGATTGTATTGAACAAATCAATCGGGAATTTTGTTTACTAAATGGGCTCTTTAACGAGATAAAAACAACTTGGTTCATCCACTCCGATACTTTCTGTGAGCTATCAATGGGAATGTCACATGACTACCACGAAGCCATTGCCGCAGGAAGTACGCTGGTACGAGTAGGAAGCAAGATTTTCGGAGAACGAATTTACTGATTAAGTGTTAAAAAAAACATATTGCTATGACCGATTTAAAAACTACTTTCGCAGGGCTTTCCCTTAGAAACCCTATCATCATTAGTAGCTCGGGGCTGACCAACAGTGCCGGCAAAAACAAAAAATTGGCAGAAGATGGTGCCGGTGCAATTGTTCTGAAATCACTGTTTGAGGAACAAATCATGCTGGAAGCAGACCAACTGAAAGATCCGGCTTTCTATCCGGAAGCCAGTGACTATCTGGAAGAATACATCCGTGAACACAAGCTATCCGAATACCTGACTTTAATAAAAGAAAGCAAGAAGGTATGCCCCATTCCTATCATTGCCAGCATCAACTGCTACACTGATTCCGAATGGATTGACTTTGCAAAGATGATTGAAGAGGCCGGTGCCGATGCATTGGAAATCAATATCCTTGCCCTGCAATCGGAAGTGCAATATACATACGGTTCATTCGAACAACGCCACATTGATATTCTCCGCCACATCAAAAAAACAGTCAAGATACCTGTAATCATGAAACTGGGTGATAACCTGACAAATCCTGTGGCATTAATCGATCAGTTGTATGCCAACGGTGCAGCAGCAGTTGTTCTCTTCAACCGTTTCTATCAACCGGACATCAACATCGAAAAGATGGAGCATATTTCAGGAGAAGTATTCAGCAATGCTTCCGACCTTGCCACTCCGCTCCGTTGGATCGGAATTGCGTCTGCAGTAGTAGACAAAATCGACTATGCAGCTTCCGGTGGTGTTGCCAACGCAGAATCAGTAGTGAAAGCTATCCTTGCCGGTGCTTCAGCCGTAGAAGTTTGCAGTGCAGTCTATCTGAATACAAATGCATTCATCGGAGAAGCCAACCGCTTCCTCTCTGCATGGATGGAACGCAAAGGATTCAAAAATATAGCTCAATTCAAAGGCAAACTGAATATTAAGGATGTTCAGGGTGTTAATACATTCGAACGTACACAGTTCCTGAAATATTTCGGAAAGAAAGAATAATAAAGAAAAGCAAGAAGTAAAAATCAGGCACGGATTACACGGATTACGCGGTTTAAGATAATTGGAGAAACCGTGAAATCCGTGTAATCCGTGCCAAATTTATTTTTTCATCATTACAGCAAGTTACTTGCCAACTCACTCAATTCACTTCGTTCACCTTTCAGCAAATTGACGTGTGCAAAGATATTCTGGTCTTTCATACGATCAATCATGTATACCAGACCATTGGACTGACTATCCAGATAAGGTTGATCAATCTGTTGGATATCTCCCGTAAATACCATCTTCGTACCTTCACCTGCACGGGTGATGATTGTCTTTATTTCATTCGGAGTCAGATTCTGCGCTTCGTCGATGATGCAATACATTTCGCTCAAACTACGACCACGGATAAATGCCAGAGCTTCAATCACCAGCTGCTCGCTTTTCTGCATATCTTCTATGCGCTTCACTTCGGTAGAGTTTGCAGCAAACTGACGTTTTATCACGTTCAGGTTATCAAATAACGGCTGCATATAAGGAGCCACTTTCTCCTGCGCGTCTCCCGGAAGGAAACCGATATCCTTATTGGAAAGCGCCACAACAGGACGTGCCAGCAAAATCTGTTTGTAATCCGTCAGTTTGCCCAAAGCAGCAGCCAAAGCCAGCAATGTCTTCCCCGTTCCTGCTTTTCCAGTCAGAGCCACCAGTTTGATTTCCGGGTCATTCAGAATCTCAAAAGCAAAACTCTGTTCCGCATTCCGTGGTTCGATTCCATAATTCTTACCCTTCATCACACGGATAATAGAATGGGTAAAAGGATTGTAGCGTGCCAATACACTATTCCGGTCACTCTTCAATACAAAACATTCATTGGGATGAATCAAATCCTTAAAGTCAAATTCACTCAAGTCAATGCCTTCCTTTGAAGAATAAATACGGTCGATCAATGCCGGATCTACATTTTCAAAAATCTCATTAGATTTCTCGAACACATCTACATTTACCACCTTATCCGTAATATAATCTTCGCAAAGCAGACCGATTGAACGGGCTTTCATGCGCAGATTCACATCTTTGGTCACTAAGATAGATTTCATTTTCGGATACTTGTCGGTCAGGTATTCGGTTGCCGCCAAAATCAAATGATCGGGTTTCTTTATAGGAAACGATTCCCACACTTTGGCAGCCGGCACATTGCTTGTCACGACAAACAGACGTCCCAATCCTTCGCCAAGCTTCACTCCGTCGGAGAAAAGCTCATCGCTTGTCAGCACATCCAATTCGCGCACGAACTCACGAGCATTGAAATTTATCTGCTCGTTTCCTTTTTTGAACTTATCCAGTTCTTCGAGTACAACAAGAGGGAGGTAAATATCATTTTCCTGAAAATTCTTCAAGCAATTGTAGTCGTGAAGAATAACATTTGTGTCTAGCACAAAATTTTTCTTAGTTCCCATGATTTCTTAGATTTAAATGTTGATATTTGCAATCTCATTCGCCAATCCCCCATTTATAGTCAGATTGACGGTTCTAAAGATAAACAAATTAGCGGGCAATAAAGATTGCCCGACGTTAAATATTATAAAACATGGACTATCAGAACACTTTAAAGTACTTATATGAGAGTGCGCCAATGTTTCAACAAATAGGAGGCAAAGCATATAAGCCGGGTTTAGAGACCACACACAAATTGGACGAACATTTTGGGCATCCTCATCAACAATTCAAGACGATACATATCGCCGGAACCAATGGAAAAGGATCCTGTTCACATACCATCGCAGCCGTATTGCAGTGCGCCGGTTACCGGGTAGGACTATTCACCTCCCCTCATTTAATCGACTTCCGCGAACGTATCCGTATCAACGGTGAGATGATACCGGAAGAGTATGTAGTCAATTTCGTAGAAGAGCATCGCTCTTTCTTCGAGCCGCTGCACCCTTCATTCTTCGAACTGACCACCGCTATGGCATTCCGTTATTTTGCCGACCAGAAAGTAGATGTAGCAGTTATCGAAGTAGGCATGGGCGGAAGATTGGACTGTACGAATATCATCCATCCGGATTTGTGTGTTATCACCAACATAGGCCTCGACCACACCCAATATCTGGGTGACACGCTGACGAAGATTGCCAAAGAGAAAGCCGGAATTATCAAAGAAGGAGTTCCGGTCGTTATCGGCAGAGCCCAAGGGGCAGTGAAACGTGTATTTACCATGAAAGCTAAAGAAAAGAATGCGCCTATCGAATATGCCCGTGAAAATGCCCGGTACTGGGACATGGAAATAGTTCCTTATTCGAAATTGCAAGAAATAAGACCGATGATGGACAACACAATTCAGAGCATGCACGAAATGATCGAAGCAATGGACGAACAATCAGAAGAAGAGGCAAACCAGATGCGGCAAGCATTACTCATGTTAGACCTGTCAGACAGTCTACGTACGCTAGACCAGATACTCGACAAAAGAAAAGATGCTATCAAAATCCACAATGAGATGTTTCCTTTCGGACTTTTCACAGAGTTGAGCGGAGCTTACCAATTCGAAAATATGTTTACCATCCTAAAAGCCCTTGCGACACTGACCCGTCTGAACTACAACATCAGATCCCAGGACTATCGCACAGGTCTTGCAAACGTATGTCAGCTCACCGGTCTGATGGGGCGTTGGCAGAAAGTACACAGCTATCCGGATATTATCTGTGACACGGGACATAATGTTGATGGAATCGAATATATCCATGTACAGCTCAATGCCATTCACAAAACCTTCGATCAGGAGATCCATATTGTATTCGGCATGGTCAATGACAAAGACATCCGGGGGGTTCTGCGAGCATTGCCGAAATATGCCACCTATTATTTTACCAAAGCAAGCGTTAAACGCGCGCTTCCGGAAAATGAACTACTGGCATTGGCAGAAGAAGCCGGATTGAAAGGTACCACCTACCCCACTGTTGTAGAAGCTGTACAGGCGGCAAAAAAGAACTGCCCCCCCAAAGATCTGATCTTTGTAGGAGGCAGCAGTTTCATTGTCGCAGATTTGTTAGCGAACCGCGATACACTCAATCTCTACTAACGCATCCTTTGGCAGAGCTTTTACGGCAACCGCCGAACGTGCCGGAAAGGCTCCGTCAAAATACGTGGCATACACACCGTTCATCCCTGCAAACAGGGACATATCCTGAAGAAAGACAGTGGTTTTGGCAATGTTTCCCATTGTCAATCCTGCTTCTTCAAGAATGTATTTGATATTCTCCAACGACTGGCGAGCCTGTCCTTCTATCCCTTCAGCCATCTGTCCCGTAGCGGCATCAATAGGCAACTGACCGGACACAAATACCATACCATTGGCTTCTATCGCCTGACTATAAGGACCGATAGCTCCCGGAGCTTTCTCACTGCAAATTACTTTTTTCATATATATTTCTTTTTTCTGTTTACCGAATTTCAAAGATAAAAATAAATTTCGATTAAGATTGACAAATCTGTTTCTTTTTATTATCTTAGCAGCTGATGAGCAAGCATAATTACGACATATTCATTAGTTACCGTAAGAAATGTTCGGGCGACAAGCCTGAAATGCTACAACTGATGCTGGAAGAATCCGGATTCCGCAAAAGGGTGAGCTTTGACAAAGACAATTTAAACGGTCGGTTTGATGTTGAGTTGATTCGCCGCATTGATGAGTGCAAAGACTTCATTATGTTTATGGTGCCGGAGACGTTTACAACGATCCGCCCGCTCAATGAAGAAGCGGTCGAGACAGGCGAAAAAGCAACATGGGACATGGAAGAAGTGGCTTTCTACGAACGGATGGCGTCCTTGACCTATGAAGAGTTTGAAACAGAAATTAAGCAGATCAGCCGTACCGGAGAAATCGATTTTGTCCGGATAGAATTAGGCCGTGCGTTACGTCGCCAAAGTAGAACCCCCAAACAGATAAATATCATTCCGATTGCTCCGCAGGAAAGTGAAAGCTATGATTTCGCTACCCTGCAACTCCCCCCGGACATTAGTGGATTGAAAGACTTTCAAGCTGTATTTTACAGCAACTCACGGGTAGCCCGATTCAAAGATATAAAAGGTGACCTCCTGAAGCAAATGTTGTCAAAGCCTTCTTATGTATCTGCCAAATGGCTTGTGATGACTTTCATTGCTCTATCATTAATAGTAGCAGGAAGCAAAACTTATACTTCCATCCAAAGAACGGCAGAACAAAAACTGGAATTCAAGGATTGCCGCACTTATGACGATTATAGTAGTTTCATAAAGAAACACCCGGACAGTTCTTTGAAATCTACATGCGACTCCATCCTGCATGAATTCAATGCACTCCGGAATGACGGACGCGCTTCCGTAAACAACACCGGAAACAGGGATATAAAAGACAGAGAGAAAGAATGGGTAGACGTAAAATGGAATCCTACGATCACACTGCCCCAGCTCCGCTCCCTGGTGGACATGATGAATAATATGCTGCTGATTCCGGCCAAAAACAAAGAATTCATCATGGGGAAAACTATGGGAAAAGGATATGACTCACCGCAGCACACCGTTGTATTAAGTTCCGATTATTATATGTGTAAATACGAAGTAACACGTTCGTTGTGGTATGCCATTATGAATGACTCCATTGTTACGGAAGAAGGCATGCTGCCTATGACACATATAACGTGGAATGATGCAGAGGCCTTCACCAAGAAACTGAACAAGCTCACAGGTTTACCTTTTTCCCTCCCTACGGAGGCGCAATGGGAGTATGCAGCCGCCGGAGGCGAAAGCTATCCTTATGCCGGTTCAGACAACATTCGTGATGTAGCCTACTATGCCTCCAATGCCAATGAACGCCTGCATCCCGTTGGCGAGAAACGCGAAAACGGATTCGATTTATACGACATGTCAGGCAACGCCGCTGAATGGTGTACAGACTGGATGAGCCGGTATGAAAATACACGGGTCACAGATCCCCAAGGTCCGGCAGAGAATCCCGGACACCATAAAAAGATAGTGAGAGGAGGCAGCTACCTGGCCAACGAACGTGATATGGACATTCGCCATCGTAGCGTACAGACTTACGATACATCAGAACCACATATCGGATTTCGTGTGGTACTTAATCCTATTCAATAACACTATGAATGCAGAATAAAAATGAGCAGGAAAACTATTTTCAGAGTATTCATCCTCCTGTTTTTTTCCATCGGAGGGCAAATGAGTGCCAATGCACAGACAACGACACCCTTTGAAACGGTGTTCGACGCCTGTAAGAAAGCATGTGAAGCATTGGACGGCGGCTTTGCCAGTGGCGAACAACTGCTGGCAGTAAGCAAAACGCTGCGTGATGCAGCCCCTATCCCATTAACCGTCAAACAAACTCAGGGCGATGTCTTGAGCCTGAAAGGACATCTGGTCTTTGATTACGAATTTATTCAAGCCTGCGTTGATAATGAAACAATCTATGAAATCGCGGACAAGTATGCAGCAGAAGCGAGGATGAGAGGTGATAAGGATTCCGCCAACAAAGTAAGATTAGATACCAAAATGGTGGCTGCCGGCCAGACCTGTACTTTCGAGATTCCGAGCTGTTCGGGAACCTCGCAGATAGGCTGTGTGGCAGAGGTGAACCGTTCTTTCAGTTGGAAAATAAAGACAATCGGTTATCAATCGAAAAGTGAACGGGAATACAAATGTAATGACAGCGTCCGGAAAGGGCTTCCTTTCCGAAAAGAAAAGGTTAGCTCGGACGAGCGGTATAAAATCATCGTCTCGATCACCAATAGAAGCAAGAGAGACGGGAGCTTTGCCTTGATCTTATTTTAATCCACTAAAATCTCTATTATATGCGACAATTCATTCTATCTCTATTAGCCTGTCT
>DXOJ01000336.1:7497-10983 GCA_019412865.1 Bacteroides sp.
ATTCACAGACTGCAAGCCAAGCCGACCTACTGGTTGAAGAAGCTCAAAAACTAGAAAGTAAACAAGATTACACAACCGCCATTACCCAACTGAAACAAGCGGACGAATTATATGTCAAAACGGGAAAGACACAGAGTGCGGAACGTGCTACCTGCCTGCACATTTTAGGCCGCTGTTATCTGAATCTGGAGCGTCCCGAAGGACTAACCTATACACAAATGGCAGCAGATATGCGCAAGACCATACTGGGTGAAACAGATATCAAATATATTTCCTCCCTGAACAACACAGGACTCTACTACCTGACTGTTGCAAAAGACTATCATAAAGCAACAGAAATTCACAGCAAGACATGGGAACTGTGCAGTCGCATTCAGCCTCGTCCCGAACAGGCATCTATGTTTCATCTCAATCTCGCCCGCTGCTACATAGCTTTAGGAGAAATGGATAAAGCAAGTGCCATCGTAGAAGAAGAAATAGCCATCAGTAAAAAGAGGTATGGCGAAAAGTCCCTTTCAGTAGCCCGTCAACTCCAGCAGATAGGTTCGTTGTACTACCTGTCGGAACGTAAAGACGTAGGGGTAACTTATTATGAACAGGCCTTCAACATCTTTCCTGACGATTCAAAAGAATACGAGCAACTTCTCAATTGGATATCGTCCATCTATCTGGAATTGAACAATCAGCCGAAAGTATTGGAATATATGAAATTGGCAGAAGCTCACAATAAAAAAGAACTGGAAAAGCCTTGCGACGAGCCCGGTTGCCTGACCGAGCGCGCCCAGTATTTTGCCAGTATAGGTGACAACGACAAGGCAAGGGCACATTTTCTGGATGCTTTAAAGAAATGCGATGTGAATACCCATAAGGAGATCGTTTTTAAGGTACGCCACTACTATGCGCAATTTCTCTCCGGAATACAAGATCACGCATCCGCCGGCGAATACTACGAACTGGCAGCAGACATCCTTCGCAACAATCCTGCCGAACAGGCTAAATTTGCATTGGAGTCTTATCTGGGCGGACTCAATTATAGCATTGCTGCCAAGTATGAGGCCTCCAATCGTATGCTCAACCAGGCACTGTCGGTTTATGCACAGATGTTGCCGGACAGACTGGACAAATATGTAGACACCTCCATTGCATTATGCCGTAATTATGGATTTACCAAGGAGTATGGAAAAGCCCTCGAAATACTTGCAAAAGCCGAAAAACAGCTTCCGACGGGTGATAAGTCAGATAAGATGGGGGAAATTCTCCGTTCCAGAGGAAGTATCTTATACCGACAGAAACAATATGCAGAATCGGCAGCAAACTACCAACAGGCTGCGGACATTTACAAAGTTCTTCCCGGTAGTGATGTAAAATATCAGGATGCACTTAGCAGTCTGAATCGTTGCCACACCATGATGGGCAATGAGACAGCCGCCAGACAGACAGAACAGGATGCGGAACGTCAGCGAATGGCGGTTTTAAACAGGCTATTAAAAGAGAGTCTTGAACAACTGGATGCTTATCGCCTGCAATGGGGAGAAGACGGGTTGATGTATGTCTCCGCATTAGGGACTATCGCCGATATCTATTATACCCAAGGACAGACCTACAAGGCATTAGCCTATATGGAACCTTTCCTCTCCGGCGAAACAACCGCACTGCGTAATCTTTTCCGTCTCTCGAAAGCCGATGAACGCCTGGCATTCTGGAAGGATATCCGTTCCTCACTGGACAGTATTCCCCTCCGTGCAGCCAATATCGCCGCAACAGGTACGCCTGAACAAAAACAACGTTTTGCCCGGTTAGGTTACGATGCATTATTGTTTTCGAAAGGTATTATGCTTAATTCGTCTATTGAACTGGAGTCTCTGATCCGCGCTTCGGGAGATAAGTCTCTGCTCGACCAATACAACAAGGCTGCCCTTATGGCGGAACAAATTTTATCCATGCAAAGTGAACTCCCGAATGCAACCAATCAGACGGAAGCACAGAAAAATATCATCCGCCAGAAAGAGGAGTATGAACAGTTGCAACTGAACCTGATGCGAAAGTCTACTGATTTCGGCGACTATACCCGTTATCTTTCCGTCAAATGGCAAGACGTACAAAAGCATCTGCATGGAAACTCCATCGCCATAGAATTTGCTCTCATAGACGATGAATTACTAGCTCCGGACAAACATCTGGCCGCTTTCGTACTTCGTCCGGGCGACGCGTCTCCCACCGCAATCAAGTTAATGAGTCAGAAATTGCTATTGAAAGAGATGCAATCGCCTACGGCTTTCACCGCAACCGAAAACGGGGCACATTTCTGGAAAGCGCTGGATGAATATATCAGCAAAGCGGATACCATTTATTTTTCACCTGACGGGATACTTCACCAGTTGCCTGTAGAATATCTTCCGTATGGAGCGGGTAACCTGCCGTTAGCATTCCGGAAAGCCGTCTATCGTTTATCGTCAACAAAAGAAATCGCACTCGACAGAGCTTCGCAGAACTACTCATCAGCCGCACTTTTCGGAGGATTGGACTACGAAATGGCTTCAACCAAAGTCCGCAATATTGTTTCTACAGATCATAACTCCGGGAAATTCCGTAACGGACAGAATGGGTATCATGAGTTACCATATACGCTCAATGAAGTAAATAACGTAAATTCCCTGTTGAAAAAAAAGAAGATTAAAACCAATCTATTCGTAGGTGAAAACGGAACGGAAAAGCAGTTCCGGGCACTCGACGGCAAAGCTGTTTCGTTAATTCACATAGCTACTCACGGAGACTATAAAGAATTGAAGCGACGTGAAGCCGATGATGCGATGAAGCATTGCTTCCTGATTATGTCCGGCGCCAATGCCACGGAAGAGAATAACGACGGACTGCTCCGTGCAGATGAGATCAGTGTACTAAACCTCCGCGGTTGTCGTATGGTTGTTCTTTCTGCCTGCAACACCGGTCAAGGTACTCTTGGTGCGGATGGTCTTTTCGGTCTTCAACGAGGCTTCAAGAATGCAGGAGTACAAACCATCCTCATGACACTTTCAGCTGTTGACGACCAGGCCTCCATGCTTCTCATGACTAAATTCTATGAGAACATCATTTCAGGGTTATCCGAACGACAGGCTCTTATCAAAGCACAACAGTACCTTCGTGAGAACGGATATGCAGACAGTAAATATTGGGCACCATTTATCTTGTTGGATGCAGGCAGAGCGCCTATTCCTCATCCTTCGAGATCTTGAACCCTAGTTTCATAATCAGTTTCAAGGTTTCCACCGAAGAATTTCTGTCGTACACCTTTTCTTCTTCAGATAATTCTTCATACGGAACCAGGCACGGATGCTGCTTCAGCACATCATCCCGCTTTTTTCCATACGTCCAACCTTGTTCTATTCTGGTTTTCGACCAGACTTCATGAACATTCTTAGCCATTTCTTCTACCAGGTATTCCAACTCCTTCGGGAGTTGGATATGTCCTGTATCCACCGGATTGGG
>DXOJ01000337.1 GCA_019412865.1 Bacteroides sp.
AGTGTATGGACCGCGAAAGTCTTCGCAAGATTCAAAGCATACGACTCAAGAAAATAGTAGATTACGTTTATCACAACACGCCTTTCTATCGAAAGAAGATGCAGGAAATGGGGATTACTCCCGATGACATCAATAGTATTGATGATATTGTAAAACTGCCGTTTACCACGAAACATGATTTAAGAGATAATTATCCGTTCGGACTTTGTGCCGTGCCGATGAGCCAAATTGTACGTATTCATGCTTCTTCCGGAACAACCGGAAAACCGACGGTTGTCGGATATACCCGTAAGGACTTGTCTACATGGGCGGAATGTATATCGCGTGCTTTTACCGCTTATGGAGCGGGGCGTTCTGATATTTTTCAGGTATCATACGGATACGGACTGTTCACGGGCGGATTGGGAGCACATGCAGGAGCCGAAAATATTGGTGCTTCTGTTATTCCGATGTCCAGTGGTAACACGGAAAAACAGATAACCTTGATGCACGATTTCGGATCGACCGTGCTGTGTTGTACTCCTTCCTATGCGCTTTATCTGGCAGATGCAATCAAAGATTCCGGTTTGCCGCGTGAAGAATTCCGACTGAAAGTCGGTGCTTTCGGTGCAGAACCCTGGACGGAAAATATGCGTCATGAGATAGAAGAAAAGCTGGGAATCAAAGCATACGATATTTATGGCTTGAGTGAGATTGCCGGACCGGGTGTCGGGTACGAGTGCGAATGTCAGCACGGGACTCACTTGAATGAAGACCATTACTTCCCGGAAATCATCGACCCGAATACATTGCAACCGGTGGAATCCGGTCAAACGGGAGAACTGGTATTTACTCATTTAACCAAAGAGGGTATGCCGTTACTTCGTTACCGTACGCGTGATTTGACCGCCTTGCATCATGATAAATGTTCCTGTGGCCGTACATTGGTACGTATGGATCGTATTTTGGGACGTAGTGATGATATGTTGATTATCCGCGGTGTGAATGTATTCCCGACGCAGATTGAATCAGTCATTCTTGAAATGGAAGAGTTTGAACCGCATTATTTGTTGATAGTAGGTCGTGAAAACAATACCGATACAATGGAACTCCAGGTTGAAGTACGTCCGGAATTCTATTCGGATGAGATCAACAAAATGCTGGCTTTGAAGAAGAAACTGGGAGGACGTTTGCAAAGCGTACTCGGACTGGGAGTCAACGTAAAACTGGTAGAGCCTCGCAGCATTGAACGCAGCGTAGGTAAAGCGAAACGTGTAATTGATAACAGAAAGATTTAATACTTAAAACTTTACGATAATGGTAGCAAAACAACTTTCTATTTTTTTGGAAAATAAGTCAGGCCGTTTGACGGAAGTGACTGAAGTGCTGGCGAAAGAAAATATCAATCTTTCTGCCTTGTGCATTGCCGAAAATGCTGATTTTGGTATTTTGCGTGGAATTGTATCCGATCCGGATAGAGCATACAAAGCTTTAAAAGATAATCATTTTGCAGTGAATGTGACTGATGTAGTAGGTATAAGCTGTCCCAACATACCAGGTGCTTTGGCAAAAGTGCTGGGATATTTATCAGAAGAGGGCGTATTTATTGAATATATGTATTCGTTTGCCAATAACCATATTGCAAACGTAGTGATTCGCCCCAGCAACCTGGATAAGTGTATCGAGGTATTGAAAGAAAAGAAAGTCGATCTATTGGCTGCAAGTGACTTGTATAAGCTGTAAATATAACAGTGAGCAATAAATAATGAACGGTAAACAGTTGTGTTATCCAACTCAAGGACAACGCAACTGCTTACCGTTTTTACTATAAATATAGTGACGCTATCCGGTGAAGATAGCGATGGTATATGCTAACGATACCGTCACTATCCCGAACACATACCGTCACTATTGCGAGTCGTTTATAATCTGCTGTTTATAGTTTGTCGTTTGCAATTCGACGTCATTTTCTCTCCTTTTGTCGATGTTTAACGCCTTTTATGTATTAAAAAACACAGATTAATTGCTAAATTCCCAGCGAATAAGTAACTTTGCGCATTATTTTTAAATAGGATGAAGAAAAATATCATTATAACTTTGCTTGCGGCGGCTACTCTTACATCATGTGGGGAGTATAATAAATTGCTGAAAAGCACCGATTACGAATACAAGTACGAAGCCGCCAAAAACTATTTTGCGAAGGGACAGTATAATCGTTCAGCTACGTTGCTGAATGAGTTGATAACCATTCTGAAAGGAACCGATAAAGCGGAAGAATCTTTGTATATGTTGGGAATGAGCTACTATAATCAGAAAGATTATCAGACAGCTGCCCAGACATTTATTACCTATTTCAATACATATCCTCGTGGTACTTTTACCGAATTGGCACGTTTCCATGCAGGTAAAGCTTTATTTCTGGATACTCCGGAACCACGTTTGGATCAGTCAAGTACTTATCAGGCTATCCAGCAATTGCAGATGTTCATGGAGTATTTCCCGAACAGCACAAAGAAGCAGGAAGCACAGGATATGATTTTTGCTTTACAGGATAAACTGGTTTTGAAAGAGCTTTATTCAGCAAGGTTATATTATAATCTGGGTAATTATTTAGGCAATAACTATGAGTCTTGTGTAATCACAGCTCAAAATGCATTGAAGGATTATCCTTATACTGATTATCGTGAAGAACTTTCCATTTTGGTTCTGCGTGCAAGACACGAAATGGCTATCTATAGCGTTGAAGACAAGAAGATGGATCGTTACCGCGAAACGATTGATGAATATTACGCTTTTAAGAATGAATTTCCTGAAAGTAAATATTTGAAAGAAGCCGAGAAGATATTCAATGAATCACAAAAAGTAATTAAAGACTAAATTTAAATAGATTTATGGACTACAAAAAAACGAATGCTCCTGCTACAACAGTAACCCGTGACATGATGGAACTCTGTGCTGATACAGGTAATGTTTATGAAACAGTTGCCATTATTGGTAAGCGTGCTAATCAGATCAGTGTAGAAATCAAAAACGATCTTTCTAAGAAACTAGCAGAGTTTGCTTCTTACAATGACAATTTGGAAGAAGTGTTTGAAAATAGAGAGCAAATCGAAATTTCTCGTTATTATGAGAAATTGCCGAAACCGGACTTGATTGCTACGCAAGAATACATCGAAGGGAAAATTTATTATAGAAATCCGGCTAAGGAGAAAGAAAAACTTCAGTAATTTATTTTCTGACGAAGAATTTGATAGTCAAGTAGTAAGTGGGATGATGATCCCTGCTCCTTATTGCTTGGCTATTATTGTTTAACTCAACTACTATTTAGAATACTTATGATTCAACGAATTCAAACTGTTTATTTATTGATTGTTGTAGGATTGCTGATTACAGCCATGTGTTTGCCGATGGGCTACTTCATTGATGCAATGGGAGAACATCCTTTTAAGGCATTAGGATTGGAAGTAAACGGTACTATTCAGTCTACATGGGGCTTGTTCGGAATTCTGATGGTTAGCACCATCGTGGCTGTGGCAACTATCTTTTTATATAAGAACCGTATGTTGCAGATTCGCATGACAATTTTCAATAGCTTATTATTAGTAGGTTATTACATTGCTGCCCTTGCTTTTTATTTTGCATTGAAGAATGATGAAAATATGTTCCGTATAGGCTGGGCATTGTGTTTGCCGCTTGTTTCCATCATCCTGAATATACTGGCTATCCGTGCTATCGGACGGGATGAGGTGATGGTAAAAGCTGCGGATAGATTGCGATAAAAAGGACTAAAGTCCCCAGAAATAGAAATCCCCGCTAATTCGTTTAGAGTTAGTGGGGATTTTTTAGTTCGTTATGAATGGGATTTTGTTTATAAATAAGAGGTTTTAATCTCTTCCTCCTTGAAAGAGGGGTTATTTCTTCAAATCAAATAAATATGTGAGCTTTATGGTAATGGTTCCATGCGCTGCACGGGCGAAATAATCTTTTTTAGTAGTGCTGTAGAAATCAGACAGGGCAAAGTAATAACGGCCTTCAACGATGAAGCTACCAGCTTTCTTTGTTCTAAGTTCTACACCACCGCCACCGGCAATACCATAGTCAAATTTATTTTGAATCTTAACTCCGTACAGGGCTTTCTGTGTATCAGATAAGCTATTCATATCAATACCTTTTATTGTTTCCGATTCACTGATTAGAAAGCTGATTTGAGGACCTGCATGGACAAAGAATTGCAATCCTCTGTCTCGTCCGAAAGCGAGGTGAGCGAGGAAAGGAATATCTATATAAGTCATTTTGCGGGTGTAAGTTTTAGTAGGGTCCTTCGAAGTGACTTCATATCCGTTGGCGTCCAGTGATATTGTTTCAAATAATTGGTCCCAGCCTCGTTGCGAGACATTCAACTCGACCTGTGCGCCACAAATCATGGCAAAATACTTCTCGGATATATAACGTGCTGTCAAACCTCCGGTAATTCCCATCAGGCTATTTTGCTTGATGGTGGGAGTAAAGGAAGCACTGTTTAAATTGACACCTCCATTGATACCTACCGATAAATTGTTTCGTGCTTCTCCGATTTGAGCGACAGCAGGAAGGGCAAATCCTGTAAGTAGGAGTGTTGCGATCAAAAATGGTTTTATCTTTATCATTTTCGTATTATTCGAAGTCAAGTTTTACTAATTCAAAATTCTTAGTGAAACGTATGAAGAACACCTTTTTATTAATAAATCCTCCCCAGTTATTCACACGTTGGAATTTGAATCCGGTCTGGATAGGAGTCAGGTTCATTTTAGGCAGATTGTTTTCCAGTTCCGAGCCGTAAAGTGATAATCCTTTCAGGAAGAAGAAACCGGTGTCAAAACCCAGCATTGCGTAATTAGGGTATTTGCTTGCCAAATCTTTGCTATACCATTTATGGTAAGCATTGGTAAACTGCACAGCTGCCGGGAACAACGTATTCGTATAGAATGAAGAATAGAAATATACATCCAATTCAAAGAAGTTTTCCAGATGATCTCTGGTATAGGTCTGCCATTCCGGATAGCCGAACAGATGAATATTCTCTGCAGGATTCTCTCTGACTAACAGCGTCAGTTGAGGAAGTATCTTAATTAGTAAGACATTGTTGCCTGATGTCGGAATAAAGATGTTTTCTTTATCACTGCGGAGCGCTGCTTTCAACGTTTCTTTCGTTGCGCTTTCACTGACGGTTCTCATTGGAATTCCTTTGCTTTTCAACTCTTGTTTCAAGCCGCTGATAAATTCCGCTTTCTCCTTATCAACGCTCGCCGGTTCTATGAAGATAACGTTTGCATTGGGGAATTGACGGGTGAAGTGTTCATAAACCTCTGAATATAAGTAAGATTGAGGCGTATTGATCTGATAAACAGCCGGGTTGTTGAATACCTCTTCTCCTTTTTGAGAGAAAGGAATCACCAGGCGTATGTCGTTCTTCTCTGCGAAGTCGGACAATGGCTTTATTTGATTCTGATGCATCGGACCGAAGATGATATTCATACTTTTCATCTCGTTCTTGGCAAGAATCGTATTTAATGTAGAAACCTCTTTTCCGCAATCATATACATATAGATCAAGAGAAATACCTGTACGTTTCAGACTGTCTACTGCCATCAGGAAACCTTCGTAGTATTCCACCATACGTTTGTCTTCCTGGAAAGGC
>DXOJ01000338.1:0-12321 GCA_019412865.1 Bacteroides sp.
AGGTGGTAACATCAAAGCCGAGCATTACTAATTGCCCGTTCACTTTCTTTCGGACATGTACCGGTTGGGTATATACGTTTAGCTTTCTAGACACTAGGATTTTACTTTTCATCATGTCATAACCTTATTCAGGTGGTTATAGCACGAGGGTTCCACCTCTTCCCATTCCGAACAGAGAAGTTAAGCCTCGTCACGCCGATGGTACTGCGTAACAGTGGGAGAGTAGGTAGCCGCCGTTTTTAAGAAGCCCCTTGATTCATTTTGAATCAAGGGGCTTTCTGTGTTTTATCACTTCTGAATCAGGGCGTTCTCTAAGGCCGGATAAAAGATAACCTCTTCTCTTCTTCTGCAAATAAGATAGCTGTATTTACTAATGCCAGATGTGAATATGCCTGCGGGAAGTTGCCCAACTGTTCTTTGGTTTCGAAATCAATATCTTCACTAAACAATCCGAGATGATTGGAGTATTTCAGAACTTCGTCAAACAGGCAGCGTGCTTCTTCTTTATGGCCGGTTACAAACAATGCCCGTATAAGCCAGAATGTACAAATCGTAAAAGCAGAAGTAGGCAACCCGAAATCGTCTTTGCTGTTATAGCGATACATAAGTCCTTTATGGAAAAGGGCTTTCTTGACAGCTTCCACTGTTTTATGATAGCGTATATCATCTGCTTCTATAAATCCATAGGGTTCCATCAATAGTAATGAAGAATCCATTGCTTGATTATTATATGTCTGTGTGAAGCTTTGAAGTTCCTTATTCCAGCCATATTTCATCACGTCTTTCTTTATTTTTTCGGCTTCCAGTTGCCAACGTTCGCTATAATTATATTTGTTAAGCATTTGAGCGATTTTAGCTCCGCGATCTAAAGCTACCCAACACATCACTTTGGAAGAAACAAAGTGTTGTCCTTCTCCCCGGATCTCCCAGATTCCCTTATCGGGCTTTCTCCAGTTTTCTACTACTTTTGCTAAAATGGTCTTTACCATTTCCCACATGTCTTCAATTTCATCCAGTGTGCCGGGCATGAGGCGATAATATTGGTAAATCAGGTCCATCAGGTAACCAAAAGAGTCGTTTTGTTTCTGATGGTATGCATCATTTCCTATTCGTACGGGTTTGGAGTTCTTATAACCGGATAGATGGTCGAGCATCACTTCGGTTAGTTGGTGCTCGCCCCGGATGCCATACATAATTTGATAGTCATGTTTGGAAACGAATGTGGATTGGATGAATTTCATAAAGCGTTTGGCTGCACTGGTATGTCCGATTTGAAACATGGTTTCGATGGACATGGAAGCATCCCGAAGCCAGCAAAAGCGGTAATCCCAGTTGCGCACTTCTCCCACAGCTTCCGGTAGGCTTGTAGTTAGTGCTGCCAGCACAGCTCCGTTGTGGTAGGACATTAGTTTCAGAACCAATAAACTCCGTTCGATTACGTCATTATATAGAGTGTATTTTTGCTTCTGTCTGTCCAGTTCAGCCAATATACCAGCGTACGACAGTATTCTATTTTCTCCCTTTCTATGTCGATTGGGATCACTTTCTCGTTATAGGAGAGCAGGAGAAATTCGTCTTTCTCAAGAATGATTTCTTTTTTCTCTTTGATGTCCTGAAGAGACAGGGAAGCATATAAATATTGTCTGTCCTTGTTGTCAAAGGAGCAGTAGGATTCGATATACTGTGGAGTGATATTAAGGATCACTTGTCCCTGTGCATAGTTCGGAGCCGGGTGGTAGTTGATCTTGAAACGCGGTTTTCCTTTTATCCAATGTATGTAGCGGTATAATTCGGCAGGTAAATAATGCCCTGTTTCGTCTTGTGAACGATAGCAGGGCATATAGTCGAGCACTACGAATTCTCTTTCATCGGAGGAGAATTGGGTAGAAAGAATATTGGTGTGGGGGACATAATTTTGTGTGATGCGATAGTCTCCGGAAACTTCGAATCCGAAAGCTCCTCCTTTCTCCCGGTCGAGCATACTGGCAAAAATAGAAGGAGAATCGAAATCGGGAAAACAGAGCCATTCGATATTTCCGTTCTGCGAAATGAGAGCTGCCGTTCGGCAGTTACCTATCACTCCATAATTTAAATTATTCATATTGATTGCTTTTTATTGAGTTTTTAATAGATCTTTGAGAAAGTCGAAAGCGAAAGTCAGGCGATTCTTAATACTTCCTTCTTTTGTGGCAGTTTTTTGTTTGCCTAGTAAAGACCGTAAGAAAGGAAGTACGTCAGATTGGGCAGACAGGTGATAGTTGGCGGCTTCGGATACGCTACCTATTTTAATGGTGATAGCGCTCATCGGCAATGCCTGAAACATATCTTCATCTGTAGTGTCGTCTCCCATCGCTATAACAAAATCATAACGTCTGTTGGCTAGCAGACGCCCCACCTCCGAACCTTTATTGCAATCCGGTGATTTGATTTCGATCACTTTATTTCCTTGTAGAATTTGTAGTTTCTGCCGGGTACAGAGCGAAATCAGTGTGTTGACGAGTTGTTGGGCTCTTAATGTGCCGAGCCATGCGTCACTTTCACGATAATGCCATGCCAGGGCAGTTTCCTTCACTTCCAGATGGGAACGGGGAGTACGGTCTACAAACATTTGAAGAATAGAGAGAATACCTGCTCCCCATTCTATCTTCTTTATGTTTTTATGCCAAACCCCGTTCTCTTTGTAGAAAGCCCCATGTTCGGCAGCCATAGACACAGGAAGGGAGCCAAGCCATTTTTCTAATGTAAAGTGATCCCGCCCGCTATTGATAACAATATGATTGGCGGGATCGCTAGCCAGTTGTTGTAGAATAGAAATGAGTTCCGGTGTAGGTTGTGCATCCTCGGGACGTGGTTTGAGAGCCGTCAGTGTACCATCATAGTCCAGCAGAATCAGGCGTTGTTTGGCTTGGTTATACTTGAGCTTGATTTGTGCGATGGTGGCAGCTACGATGCGTTTTTTCCGTAACATATCATTTTTCATACATGTCGCGTTCAGCTCATTGACAAAGTCGGCTGCCCATTTGTTGACTGTCTGTACGGACAGAATGCTTTGCATACGTTGCAGGCGTTGTTTTTGTTCCTCTTCGGGCATTTCAAGTGCCTGGCAAATAGCATTTTCTATTTGTTCTGTATCGTTCGGGTTGATTTGGATAGCGTCCGTCAATTCTACGGCGGCACCTGCCATTTCGCTAAGGATAAGTACACCGGGATTGTCGCATTTGGTAGCTACGTATTCTTTGGCTACCAGATTCATTCCGTCCCGAAGTGGAGTGACGAGGGCTATGTCGGCCACATAGTACATGGCAGTCAGTTCTTCCAGTGAAAAGCCATGATAGAAATAACAGACGGGAGTCCAGTTCATTGTGGAGTAACGTCCGTTGATAGAGCCGATTTCTTCGTCAATTTTTGTTTTTAGTTCCGCATAACTGCCTACATGGTCGCGTGAAGGGACAATGACCATTGCCAATGTAACTTTACCGTGATATTCGGCATGATGTTCGAGGAAGGTGGCAAAGCCACGAAGACGGTGCAATATGCCTTTGCTGTAATCCAGTCTGTCTACTGACAGGATCAGTTTATGCTCGCCGAAAAGTTTCCGGGTTCGTTCAATGGCCTGATGTACTTCTTTATTTTCTGAAGCCTGATGATAGGATTCATAGTTGATTCCCATCGGCAATGCTTCTACTCTGACCATCCGGTTGTTGATCTGTACTTCATCCAGTTTGAAGTCGAGATGCAGCACACGCTCTACGGCACTGATGAAGTGACGCATATAGTCATGAGTATGGAAAGCAATGAAGTCTGCTCCCAGCAAACCCTTCAGAATCTCGGCACGCTCCGGAAGAATACGGAAGAGTTCGTAAGAAGGGAACGGGATATGATGGAAATAACCGATACTTAGTTCCGGATATATTTTCCTCAACATTCCGGGAAGTAGCATCAGTTGATAATCCTGTATCCATACCTTATCGCCGGGACGTATCAGCCGGCAAATCTCCTCACAGAAGAGTCGGTTGACTTGTTGATAGGATTGCCAGAAACAGTTCTTATATAAGGTATAAGCATAAAAGTAATGACACAAAGGCCAGATAGTACTGTTACTGTATCCTTCGTAATAGTTTTCAATTTGCTTTTCCGACAAGAAGACCGGATGAAAATTCATTTCCTGTAGTTTCTCGTTAATCTCTTGCTGGTCCTTCTCTTCATTTGTACATATTCCGGGCCAACCTATCCAGTGCTTCTCATAAGAAGTCTGGAGAGAATCCAAACCTGTTGCCAGTCCGCCTTCGCTACGCGAAAATACGAATGTGCCGTTTGTGCCGGCTACTTTGACAGGTAATCTGTTTGCAATAATATAAAGTTTCATATCTATATCTTCGCAAAGCATGTACCAATTGACTTATGTTGATGCTTAACCGTTTATTATCAACAGATTATAAAGATGTAGTATCCTCCTTTTGTCTTTTCAAAATGGAAATCCCCTTTCAAAATGATAATTTGTTTATTTTTTCTCTTCTGAAATCACGAAAAAACGGAAAGCCTTTCAAAATAGAATCCTTTTTTCAAAATGGAAGGGTGTGTCGGATGGCAAGAAAGTAACTGCCTGCCTGTATCTATTTGAATGTTAGCTTATTATGTGTCCTTTGTTTTTTGTGGCACGCATTTGGCATGAAGAATGGCAAGTAAAAATTTATAGTAATCATTTAAAAGGTAAAAACATGGGAATAACACTATCATTTATTTTCTGCCTGTTGAGCGGTTTCGCTTGTTTCTGGCTGTTCTGGAAATGTGTAGACTGGTTTGAGAATATTTAAAGAAAAAAGGAGAATTGATTATGTACACAGCATTATTCGTATTAGGTATTGCAATCTTCGGTTATTTGATGTATGTGCTCATCAAACCCGAGAAGTTTTAAAGTAACACACACAGTTTAAGGTAAAAAGTATATGAATACAGAAATTTTAGGAGTGGTTGTTCAGATAGCCTTGATGGTGATTCTGGCTTATCCACTGGGAAAATACATTGCCAAGGTCTACAGAGGAGAAAAGACCTGGTCTGATTTTATGGCTCCTATCGAAAGAGTCATTTATAAAGTTTGTGGAATCGACCCCAATGAAGAAATGAACTGGAAACAATTCCTGAAAGCATTGTTGATTTTGAATGCTTTCTGGTTTTTCTGGGGAATGGTACTCTTGGTTTCACAAGGATGGTTGCCTTTAAACCCGGACGGCAACGGACCGCAGACTCCGGATCAGGCATTCAATACCTGTATTAGTTTTATGGTGAACTGTAACTTACAGCACTATAGCGGTGAAAGCGGACTGACTTATTTTACTCAATTGTTCGTCATCATGCTTTTCCAGTTTATTACCGCAGCAACAGGTATGGCTGCTATGGCAGGTATTATGAAGAGTATTGCTGCAAAAACAACCAAAACGATTGGTAACTTCTGGCAATTTCTGGTAATAAGTTGTACGCGTATCTTATTACCTCTTTCTCTGATTGTAGGTTTTATCCTGATTCTTCAGGGAACTCCGATGGGATTTGACGGTAAGATGAAAGTCACTACTCTTGAAGGTCAGGAACAGATGGTTTCTCAAGGTCCTACGGCCGCAATTGTTCCTATTAAACAGTTGGGTACGAATGGCGGTGGATATTTTGGCGTGAACTCCTCTCATCCATTGGAAAATCCGACTTATCTTTCTAACATGGTAGAATGTTGGTCTATCTTGATTATCCCGATGGCGATGGTATTTGCACTGGGTTTCTATACCCGCAGAAAGAAGTTGGCTTACAGTATATTCGGAGTAATGCTTTTCGCTTTTCTGGTCGGTGTGTGCATTAATGTCAGTCAGGAAATGGGGGGTAATCCGCGCATCGATGAGCTGGGAATTGCACAGGACAATGGTGCGATGGAAGGTAAGGAAGTGCGTTTGGGAGCCGGAGCAACCGCGTTGTGGAGTATTGTAACGACCGTAACTTCCAATGGTTCTGTGAATGGTATGCATGATTCTACCATGCCTCTGTCCGGTATGATGGAAATGCTGAATATGCAGATTAATACCTGGTTTGGCGGTGTAGGTGTAGGGTGGATGAACTACTATACATTCATTATCATTGCAGTGTTTATCAGCGGTTTGATGGTGGGACGTACACCGGAATTCCTCGGTAAGAAAGTAGAAGCCCGCGAAATGAAAATCGCTACGATTGTAGCTCTGCTTCATCCGTTTGTAATCTTGGTGTTTACGGCAATCTCAAGTTATATTTATGTACACCATCCAGATTTTGTGGAAAGTGAAGGTGGGTGGTTGAACAATTTAGGATTCCACGGTTTGAGTGAACAGCTTTACGAGTACACCTCTTGTGCCGCCAATAACGGTTCCGGTTTCGAAGGCTTGGGTGATAATACTTATTTCTGGAACTGGACATGTGGTATCGTTTTAATTCTGAGTCGCTTCCTTCCTATTATCGGACAGGTTGCCATTGCCGGGCTACTGGCGCAGAAGAAATTCATACCGGAAAGTGCCGGTACGTTGAAGACGGATACATTGACTTTCGGAGTAATGACATTTGTAGTTATCTTCATTATTGCCGCTCTGTCATTCTTCCCGGTACATGCATTGAGCACGATTGCTGAACATTTAAGTTTGTAATACTGAATTAGAGAAGATATGAAAGATAATAAATCAGCTTCTTTGTTTCCAAAGGAGCAAGTTATAGAAAGTTTGAAACAATCATTCGTGAAACTGAACCCACGAATGATGATAAAGAATCCGATTATGTTTACGGTAGAGGTGGCTACGGTAGTCATGCTGCTTGTGACGCTCTACTCCATTGTTAATTCTTCACAGGGTTCGTTTGCTTACAACATTGCCGTGTTTATCATTCTGTTTATCACTTTGCTGTTTGCCAATTTTGCCGAAGCTATTGCAGAGGCACGTGGTAAAGCACAGGCCGACAGTTTGCGTAAGACTCGTGAAGAGACACCGGCAAAGAAAGTGGAAGGCAATAAAATCGTTACTGTCAGTTCTTCACAGTTGAAGAAAGGGGATGTGTTTGTCTGCGAGGCAGGAGACGTGATTCCTTCCGACGGTGAGATTATTGAAGGGTTGGCTTCTATTGATGAAAGTGCCATTACTGGTGAGTCTGCTCCGGTCATTCGTGAAGCAGGTGGCGACAAGAGTTCGGTAACAGGAGGTACGAAAGTACTGTCCGATCATATAAAGGTGATGGTGACTACCCAACCGGGAGAAAGTTTTCTTGATAAGATGATCGCATTGGTGGAAGGTGCTTCCCGTCAGAAAACCCCGAATGAGATTGCGTTGACTATTTTGCTGGCAGGTTTTACGCTTGTTTTCGTCATTGTGTGTGTGACTTTGAAACCGTTTGCCGATTATAGTAATACGGTCATCACTATTGCTTCGCTTATTTCTTTGTTTGTGTGTCTGATCCCGACAACTATCGGTGGACTTCTCTCTGCCATCGGTATTGCCGGTATGGACCGTGCACTTCGCGCCAACGTGATTACTAAATCCGGTAAAGCGGTTGAAACTGCGGGCGATATTGATACATTACTGCTGGATAAAACGGGTACTATCACCATTGGTAATCGTAAAGCAACTCATTTCCATACAGCTCCGGGTGTCGATCTGCACGATTTTGTGGAAACTTGTCTGTTGTCTTCCTTATCCGATGAAACGCCGGAAGGTAAGTCTATCGTAGAATTGGGACGTGAGTCGGGCATTCGTATGCGTAATCTGAATACAACAGGAGCACGTATGATTAAGTTTACGGCTGAAACTAAATGTTCGGGAGTAGACTTGGCAGATGGAACACAGATTCGTAAAGGTGCTTTCGATGCTATCCGTAAGATGGTGGAAGGTGAAGGAAATGAATTTCCGAAAGAAGTGGAAGAGATCATCTCTTCTATCTCTAGCAATGGTGATACGCCGTTGGTAGTATGTGTAAACAAGAAAGTGACCGGTGTCATTGAGTTGCAGGATATTATCAAACCGGGTATTCAGGAACGTTTCGAACGTCTGCGTAAGATGGGAGTGAAGACGGTCATGGTGACAGGGGATAACCCGTTAACTGCAAAATATATTGCTGAAAAAGCCGGTGTGGATGATTTTATCGCTGAAGCTAAACCGGAAGATAAGATGGAATATATCAAGAAGGAACAGCAGGCTGGTAAATTGGTTGCAATGATGGGAGACGGAACGAACGATGCTCCTGCTCTGGCACAAGCCAATGTGGGTGTAGCCATGAATAGCGGTACACAGGCAGCAAAGGAAGCCGGTAATATGGTCGACTTGGATAACGATCCGACGAAATTGATCGAGATTGTGGAAATCGGTAAACAATTGTTGATGACACGTGGTACGCTGACTACTTTCTCTATTGCCAATGACGTGGCCAAATATTTCGCAATTGTTCCTGCCTTGTTTATGATTGCTATTCCTGAACTGGCTGCTCTGAATATCATGCATCTGCATAGTCCTGAAAGTGCTATTCTTTCGGCAGTCATTTTTAATGCGATTATTATTCCGATTCTGATTCCGTTGGCTTTGCGTGGTGTGCAATACAAGCCGATAGGTGCGAGTGCTTTGCTTCGCCGTAATCTGCTGATCTATGGTGTGGGTGGTGTGATTGCTCCTTTCGTGGGAATCAAATTGATAGATTTAGTAGTAGGTTTATTCTTTTAATTAAAAAACAATAGCAATGAAAACTTTATTGAAGTCATTAAAAATAACACTTGCTTTTTGTGTCTTTTTCTCCGTGTTCTATATCCTTATCCTGTGGGTGTTCGCACAGGTAGCGGGTCCTAATAAAGGAAATGCCGAGGTGGCTACGCTGGATGGGAAAGTAGTGGGAGCAGCCAATGTGGGTCAGATGTTTACAAAAGATATTTATTTCTGGGGACGTCCTTCTTCTGCCGGTGACGGGTATGATGCGACGAGTTCCGCAGGTAGTAATAAAGGGCCTACGAATCAAGAATATCTGGATGAAGTGAAAGCGCGTATTGATACTTTCCTTGTACATCATCCTTATTTGAATCGTGCGGATGTGCCTGCCGAAATGGTTACGGCCAGTGGTTCGGGACTGGATCCTAATATCACTCCTCAATGTGCGTATGTACAAGTGAAGAGAGTAGCACAAGCACGTGGATTAACAGAAAAACAAGTAAGAGCGATTGTTGATAAAAGCATAGAAAAACCGTTTTTGGGGTTGTTGGGAACAGAAAAGGTGAATGTCTTGAAATTGAATATCGCTTTAGAGGAAAGCAATAAGTAGATGAAGATTGAGCAGCGTTCCTGTCCGGACCGTTTGGGTTATGCCGCGGTTCAAATTAACAGGGTTGGATGGGGCGCTGCTTTTTTACAGGAACATAAAATAGAATTAGATAAAAAGTATGAAAAGTTTTTTTAGTAAAAAGAGTATTTTAGGAACAATGGCTGTAGCAGCCGTATGTATGTTGGGAACTAGCAATGCACAAGCACAAGAGTTTACTATACAAGGTGATTTGGTAAGTTCGTATGTATGGCGTGGTATTTATCAGGGGGGAGCCGCTTCCTTTCAGCCGACTTTGGGATTTAGCGTAGGTAATTTCTCGCTTACTGCATGGGGCTCAACCAGTTTGAGTGAGAGTAATAAAGAAATTGACCTAACCGCAGCTTATAAGTTTGGTGAAGCGGGACCGACACTTTCTGTAGCCACTCTTTGGTGGGACGGACAAGCTGATGTGGCTAATGGAGAACTTACCAATAATTATTTCCATTTTAAAAGTGGAGACACCGGACATCATTTTGAAGCAGGGTTAGCTTATACGCTTCCTATTGAAAAGTTCCCGTTATCTATCGCATGGTATACCATGTTTGCCGGTGCTGACAGAAAAACGACTGATGAGGGGGAGGAAAAGCAGGCATACTCTTCTTACGTAGAACTGAATTATCCGTTCAGTGTGAAAGGAGTTGATCTGAATGCTACTTGTGGAGTGGTTCCTTATAAGACTCCGCAGTATAATGTGAATGGGTTTGCAGTGACGAACCTAGCTTTGAAAGCAACGAAAGCAATAAATTTTAATGATAAGTTTTCATTGCCTATATTTGTACAGGCTATATGGAATCCACGTTTGGAGGACGCCCATTTAGTATTTGGCGTAACTTTAAGGCCATAAAATAAACTCATGAATTTTTGTGAAACCCGTGGTGATCGTGATGATTACTACGGGTTAGGATGTTTAAAATAACAGATTGACGTAATGGATGATAGAGAACATAGTGTACAGTATTTTTTGGATCTGATAAAGAAGTCCCACCGGGGCAAATTCAAGGTCTATATCGGTATGATAGCCGGTGTGGGAAAGTCATATCGTATGCTTCAGGAGGCGCATGAACTGCTGGAGAACGGTGTGAACGTGCAAATCGGCTATATCGAAACTCATGGACGCGCCGGGACGGAAGCATTGCTGCAAGGGCTCCCTGTCATTCCGCGTCGCAAAATCTTCTATAAGGGGAAAGAATTGGAAGAAATGGATCTGGATACGATTATCCGTGTCCATCCGGAAATTGTAATTGTGGATGAACTGGCTCATACCAATGTAGAAGGTAGCTTGAACGAGAAACGTTGGCAGGATGTGATAACTTTGCTGGATGAGGGAATCAATGTGATTTCGGCAATCAATATTCAGCACATTGAAAGCGTGAATGAAGAAGTGCAGGAGATTACGGGTATTGAAGTGAAAGAACGGGTGCCCGACAGTGTTCTTCAGGAAGCGGATGAGGTGGTGAATATTGACTTGACGGCAGAGGAGCTGATTGCACGTTTGAAAGCGGGTAAGATATATCGTCCGGAAAAGATTCAGACGGCATTGGATAATTTCTTTCGGACAGAGAATATTCTTCAGTTACGTGAGTTGGCTTTGAAGGAAGTAGCGTTGCGGGTAGAAAAAAAGGTGGAGAATGAGGTGGTGATGGGAGTAGCCGTCGGACTCCGGCATGAGAAGTTTATGGCTTGTATCAGTAGTCATGAGAAAACACCCCGGCGGATTATCAGAAAGGCGGCAAAGTTGGCAACCCGGTATAATACTACTTTTATAGCCCTGTATGTTCAGACTCCGAAAGAGAGTATGGATAGAATTGATCTAGCCAGTCAACGGTATCTGTTGAACCATTTTAAGCTCGTGGCGGAACTTGGGGGAGAGGTGGTGCAGGTGCAGTCGAAGGATATTTTGGGTAGCATCGTCAAGGTTTGTAAAGAGAAACAGATATCGACTGTTTGCATGGGAACTCCTAATTTAAGGTTGCCATACGCTATTTGTTCTATACTGGGATATAGAAAGTTTTTAAATAATTTGTCACAAGCTAATGTAGATTTGATTATACTTGCATAATATTAATCGTATGAACGTTATGAATATTAAAACGAAACTGATTCTCGGTATCGGAATGCTGGCCGGAATGATTATTTTGCTGGTAACACTTTCAGTTGTGAATCTTCAAATTCTGACAGCGACAGAACCTGATAGTCCTGCTGCTATGCCCGGATTGGAACGTGCTTTGTTATGGATTTCCGTAACGGGAGGAATCTGTATCTTGACCGGACTGATATTGCTTTATTGGTTGCCCCGTACTATCAGCAAGCCTATTAAAGAGCTGAAAGAGGGAATTCTTGAAATAGCCAATCATAATTATGAGAAGCGTCTGCAGATGAATAATAATGAAGAATTCCGGGATGTGGCGGATAGTTTTAACCGGATGGCGGAACGTTTGACCGAATATCGTGCCAGTACTTTGTCGGATATTCTTTCTGCAAAGAAATTTATTGAAGCAATTGTAAACAGTATAGATGATCCGGTGATCGGCTTGAATATGGAGCGTGAAATTCTGTTTATCAATGAGGAAGCACTCAATGTCTTGAATCTGAAACGGGAGAATGTGATTCGTCAATCGGCGGAGGAACTGGCTTTGAAGAATGACCTGTTGCGGCGGTTGATCCGTGAACTGGTGACGCCAAGCGAGCAGAAGGAACCATTGAAGATATATGCTGACGACAAAGAGAGTTACTTTAAGGCCTCTTATGTCCCTATCATTAATACGGAGGCTGAAAAAGGGGAACCTCGCAAACTGGGTGATGTTATTTTATTAAAGAATATCACGGAATTTAAGGAACTGGATTCTGCCAAGACTACATTTATCTCGACGATATCTCATGAACTGAAGACTCCGATTGCTGCTATTATGATGAGCCTCCAGCTGTTGGAAGATAAGCGTGTCGGTGCATTGAATGATGAACAGGAGCAACTGTCTAAGAGTATCAAGG
>DXOJ01000338.1:12331-14633 GCA_019412865.1 Bacteroides sp.
CGAGCGTTTGTTGAGTATCACCGGAGAATTGCTTAACATGACCCAGGTGGAAGCCGGAAAACTACAGTTTATGCCGAAGATCACCAAACCGATTGAGTTGATCGAATATGCGATCAAAGCTAATCAGGTGCAAGCGGATAAGTTTAATATCCAGATAGAAGTGGAATATCCGGAAGAGAAAATCGGCAAACTCTTTGTCGACAGTGAAAAGATTGCCTGGGTATTGACAAATCTGCTAAGTAATGCTATCCGTTATTCTAAAGAAAACGGGCGTGTGATTATCGGTGCCAAACAGGATGAAAATATGATCGAACTCTATGTTCAGGATTTTGGAAAGGGTATCGACCCGCGTTATCACAAAAGCATCTTCGACCGTTATTTCCGTGTACCCGGAACGAAAGTACAAGGCAGTGGCTTGGGATTATCTATTTCGAAGGATTTTGTGGAAACTCATGGTGGTACGCTGACGGTAGAGAGTGAATTGGGGAAGGGAAGTCGGTTTGTGATGCGGTTGAAGGCATAGTTTTGAAGGAGTTTATGAAAGAATTGGGTTATTGCTATCCATCTGCTTCCTATGTTGTTTTAATTCTTTGTTGAATTGAATACTATAATTGCAAAAAAAACGCGACTCTGTTCTGAAACTTTAGAGAATCAATGTATTATAGTCTCTCTAAAAATCTTTATATTTGCAAACCGTTTGGAAACAATAGTGAATAATAAACAATACAATAACTTAAAAACAACCAAAATCAGATGAAGCAGGATATGATTGTTATCCTTGACTTGGGTAGTCATGAGAATACGGTATTGGCTCGCGCCATCCGTGCATTAGGAGTTTATAGTGAGATTTATCCTCACGATATCACAGTAGAAGAACTGAAAGCATTGCCCAATGTAAAGGGTATTATCATCAATGGTGGACCGAATAATGTAATTGATGGCGTTGCCATTGATGTAAATCCGGCTATCTATACTTTGGGGATTCCTGTCATGGCTGCAGGTCACGATAAAGCAACTTGTGAAGTGAAGTTGGCAGAATTTGCGGATGATATTGAGGCTATAAAGGCGGCAGTGAAATCATTTGTTTTCGATGTCTGTAAAGCTGAAGCTAACTGGAACATGAAGAACTTTGTCAATGATCAGATAGAGTTGATTAAGCGTCAGGTGGGCGATAAGAAAGTATTGTTGGCTCTGTCGGGTGGAGTTGATAGTTCTGTGGTAGCAGCTTTACTTCTGAAGGCAATTGGTAACAATCTGGTTTGCGTACATGTTAATCATGGTTTGATGCGTAAGGGAGAGTCAGAAGATGTGGTTGAGGTATTCAGCAACCAGTTGAAAGCAAATCTTATTTATGTAGATGTAACCGATCGTTTCCTGAATAAACTGGCAGGTGTGGAAGATCCGGAACAGAAACGTAAAATTATTGGTGGTGAGTTTATTCGTGTGTTTGAAGAAGAAGCACGTAAGCTGAATGGTATTGACTTCTTGGGGCAAGGGACTATTTATCCGGATATTGTGGAAAGTGGAACGAAAACTGCTAAAATGGTGAAGTCTCACCATAACGTAGGTGGTCTGCCTGAAGACCTTAAGTTCGAACTTGTAGAGCCGTTGCGCCAATTATTTAAAGATGAAGTTCGTGCTTGTGGCTTGGAGTTGGGATTGCCTTATGAGATGGTTTACCGTCAACCTTTCCCTGGTCCAGGTTTGGGCGTACGTTGTTTAGGTGCTATTACGCGTGACCGTTTGGAGGCTGTACGTGAGTCCGATGCTATTTTGCGTGAAGAGTTTCAGATTGCCGGATTGGATAAAAAGGTATGGCAATACTTTACGGTAGTACCCGATTTTAAATCTGTTGGTGTACGTGATAATGCCCGCTCTTTTGATTGGCCGGTGATTATTCGCGCTGTCAACACGGTAGATGCTATGACGGCTACTATCGAACCGATAGAATGGCCTATCCTGATGAAGATAACAGACCGTATCCTGAAAGAAGTGAAGAATGTAAATCGCGTTTGTTATGATATGTCTCCGAAACCTAATGCGACTATAGAATGGGAATAGAGAGACTTTTTAAGTGATATTTCGATAGCCTCAATTTTTTGTAAGTTGAGGCTATTTTTTTAATATGTTGAACCTTGCCACATTGAATTTGACGGATGTTTAATCTGATTGATATATGATTTGCGTTGGTGTAAACCGGCACCAATTGATGTATAAAAGAAAAAGGCACCCAGAAGTGGAAGCCTCCCAAATGCCTTATTCTTATCAAGTAGCGGGACCCGGGATTGAACCGGGGACCTCA
>DXOJ01000339.1 GCA_019412865.1 Bacteroides sp.
GGCAAAAGCCTATCGTTTATGTTCCAAAAATGGGGCAAAGCCGCCTAATACTGTCGTAAAGATGGGGCAAAAAGAACGTATTTACAATCAGCTAATCTACAAATTAGACGACTTACCATGTACTAACTCCAATCGTACATCGTAAATCGTCTAATCGTAAATGAACTTAATCGTAAATTATTTTTCTACTTCACGTCGAATGCAGCATCAATCAACGCTTTCAAGTTCAGATAATGACTTCTGTATATTCCACTGGAAGCATTTGCCGCATTGGTCAGGTCTCTTCTAAGATCAGCCAACTGTCCGCGTGCAATAGTCGGTGCTTCAGAAGGGAAATCGAAAGCTACGAGCGAATAACCACCCAGACTTCCGAGCGAACCGGAACTGTTCTTCGGTTTATCAAGCATTCCAATCAACGCATTGACATAAGTCTTTTGCAAACTACGTTGGGAAGCATCCGGTTTCTTTCCTCCTTGCATATCGCTCCAGATACTCTTCTTCAAATCACGGAATAAATCGTTGGCTGTGTATGCCTTCGCTCCGTTGACCAGTTCGTTGTCCGTCATCTTATCGAGTGTGCGGCTGCTAAGCAGTTGTTTCAATGTACTGCTCTGTACACGGTAGATCGAATTGAAAGTATTGATACCAGTTCTTTCGGACAGTTTATCATCCATCAGCCAGGTCGGTGTGGTAAACAGTTCCTTGTTCAGGAAGTCGACCGCTTTCTTCTGAATATCCTTCGGAACATATTCCACCGCTTTCATGTCTGTCTGTTCCACAGAAATCGGATTGTGGTAGATACCGGCCACATTGGTAGCCACATGGCCCATGTACAAGTCGAATTGTCCCACCACATTCTGATACAAACGGACAGCTTTCATATAACCTTCGTTCGGTTCATAAGTCCAGTTCATGATTTCAGGCATCACGCGTTTCAGGTTTTTGATACCATACGAACTTGCCAGCATGGCATCGTCTCCTAAATCCTCACTCTGATTGCGGGGATCGTTTCTGTCGAGTTCCGTTCCGAACGTATAGCGTTTGTCCTCCCGCAGCTTCTCAATGATCCACTTATTCAAATGAGGTATTTCGGCTTCCGCCGTTTCATATTCAGGCATCCAACGATAGCCCCATTCAATCGCCCATTTATCATACATACCGATACGGGGGAATATTCCCGAACGTGAAACGTTGTCTTCCGGCTGTGCCACATAGTTGAAGCGTGCATAGTCCATGATAGACGGTGTATGACCGTTGGCTTCCACCCATGCTTTGTCTCTAAGTTTCTCTACCGGGACGGTATTGGAAGAACCGAAGTTATGACGCAGTCCTAATGTATGTCCCACCTCATGGGAAGATACAAAGCGCACCAGTTCACCCATCAGTTCATCGTCGAACATCGGTTTGCGTGCTCCCGGATCAATGGCTCCTGCCTGCACGATGTACCAGTTGTAAAGCAGGCTCATCACATTGTGATACCAGTTGATATGCGTTTCAAGAATTTCACCGCTGCGAGGGTCGTGCACGTGAGGTCCGCTTGCGTTCGGAATATCGGAAGGCTTGTACACGATAGCCGAATGGCGGGCGTCTTCCAAGCTCCAGGTAGGATCGTCCGTCGGTGCTTCTTTGCCGAAGATTGCATTTTTGAATCCTGCTTTCTCAAAAGCGGCTTGCCAGTCGTTCACTCCCTGAATAAGGTACGGAACCCATTTCTTCGGAGTGGCAGGGTCGATATAAATGATAATCGGTTTCTTTGGTTCCACCAATTCGCCACGCAGGTATTTCTCGCGGTCTTCGTCTTTGGGTTCGAGACGCCAGCGGGTGATATTCGCTTTATACTTCACTCCTTGCGGATTCTCGTCAAAGTCCTTATAGCTCACAGCAAAGTAACCTACCCGGTCGTCGTGCAATCTCGGTTTCATCGGTTCCTTGGGAAGTAATAGCATAGAGCTGTTCAGTTCGTAAGTCAACGGAGTGGTAGAGGTGGCAAAGAAAGCTGCCAGCAGTTTCTCAAGTCCACTGCCTCCTCCTTTCTTCCGCTGGAAGGTACGCACGGTACGTATTTCGATGTTTTGCGGGAAGGCTTTCAGTGTGTCGATATAACTGGCGTCGTCTACCATGCTGCTCGCTCCGATGTTGTCTTTCACCCGGCTGGTGAATGAAAACATTTCGTTGTCCTTACGGATATAGTCGGTCATGTCGATCACATAGTTGGTAGTTTCTCCTTCTTTACGGACAGTTTTCAGCGGGAAGGTGGCCACAATGGGTTGAACATTGGAGTTCAATACGGCCTGATACATACCCAGTGTGTCAGCAGAATGTTCGAGATAAGAGATTTCACGCACGAACAGTTTGTCGCCGCGTCCTTTCTCGAAACGGATCACTTCGTCGCTGATGTAATCTCCCGGATAGCCTACTTTACGTTTCTGCGCGTCTACCGGTGCTTTCACAACTCTGTTCACAATCAAAATATCACGTCCGAAAAGAGAATCGGCTATTTCGAAGAAATATTTACCATCTACGTAATGCACTTTGAAAAAGCCGTCCATTGTTTTGGCTTTGCCGGTGATTACTTTTGTGTAAGGTTGCATAGCATCTTTCTTACTCTTGGCAATGGAGTCAGTCTTGGCTTTATCCACCGCTTC
>DXOJ01000034.1 GCA_019412865.1 Bacteroides sp.
AGAAATGAATATTACAAAGATTATTAGTAAGACTTTCGATTCCCGTTTAAAACAGATAGACCTATATGCTAGTCAGCCTAGTGAGATACAGCATCGTGTGTTAAGTCGCTTAATACACCAGGCCGCTCAGACTGAATGGGGAAAAAAGTACGATTACTCCTCTATCCGTAACTATGAAGATTTCCGAAAACGTGTTCCTATCCAAACATACGAAGAAATCAAACCTTATGTAGAACGTTTGCGAGCCGGGGAACAGAATCTGCTTTGGCCATCGGAGATACGCTGGTTTGCAAAATCCTCCGGAACGACTAATGATAAAAGTAAATTCCTTCCCGTCAGCAAAGAGGCACTGGAAGACATTCATTACAGAGGAGGAAAAGATGCGGCAGCTCTTTATTTCCGCATCAATCCGGATAGCCATTTTTTCTCCGGCAAGGGACTGATTCTCGGAGGTAGCCATAGTCCGAACCTCAACTCCAACCATAGTTTAGTAGGAGATTTATCCGCTATTCTGATTCAGAATGTGAATCCGCTTATCAATTTCATTCGTGTACCCAGCAAGAAAATTGCATTGATGAGCGAATGGGAAACCAAAATAGAAGCAATCGCTAACAGCACTATTCCGGTAAATGTGACAAGCTTGTCCGGCGTACCGTCGTGGATGCTGGTACTTATCAAACGTGTTCTTGAAAAGACAGGAAAACAGGCTTTGGAAGAAGTATGGCCCAACCTGGAAGTTTTCTTCCACGGTGGAGTGGCTTTCACTCCTTATCGTGAGCAATACAAGCAGGTGATTCAAACACCGAAAATGCATTATGTAGAGACTTATAATGCTTCGGAAGGATATTTTGGAACTCAAAACGACCTCTCTGATCCTGCCATGTTATTAATGATCGACTACGGAATCTTCTACGAATTTGTTCCGCTGGAGGAAGTAGGAAAAGAGAGTCCACGAGCTTATTGCCTTGAAGAAGTCGAGCTCAACAAGAACTATGCAATGGTTATTTCTACTTCTTGCGGCTTATGGAGATACATGATTGGGGATACAGTGAAGTTTACCAGCAAGAATCCCTATAAGTTTGTCATCACAGGAAGAACAAAGCATTTCATCAACGCATTTGGCGAAGAACTGATTGTCGATAACGCTGAAAAAGGATTGGCAAAGGCTTGTGCCGAAACCGGAGCACAAGTTAGTGAATACACCGCGGCACCTGTGTTTATGGATGAGAATGCCAAATGTAGGCACCAGTGGTTAATAGAGTTCGCTAAGATGCCGGATTCAGTAGAAAAATTTGCAGCGATACTTGATGCCACACTGAAGGAGGTTAACTCCGATTATGAGGCGAAACGATGGAAAGACATAGCTTTGCAACCATTGGAAGTGATCGTTGCCCGTGAGGGATTATTCCATGATTGGCTGGCACAGAAAGGAAAGTTGGGAGGACAACACAAAGTCCCCAGATTAAGCAATACGCGCGAATATATAGAAACAATGTTAGCGCTGAATGACAGTATTCCTTCGGAAGAATAACCAAAAACCAAGACATAACCGACACAAGTTATCCTTATTACAGAGATTGCTTGTACAAGGAGAGCGTTTCGAAGCACCTCTCCAATTTCTTTCAGGCACGGATTACACGGATAAACACGGAAAGAAAATAAACCTTATCCATGTAATTCGCATAATCCGTGCCTTAGTTATGTCGGCTAGCAAGCTAAATTTTATTTTGACACACTCTCGTCAGAGCGTTCATCTTTCCTATATAAAGATTACCGGGCGTTGACTATTATCCCTCCTCCCAATAATAAACCATCTTTATAGAATGCGGCAGCTTGTCCCGGAGCAATGGCGGTTAAAGGCTCATGAAGTTGCACATGTAGTAGATGATCCGGTGTAATGGTAATCGTAGCATGGTTTTCCTGTTTGCGATACCGTATTTTCACAATGATGTCAGAATGCCCTAAAGTACGCTCCTGATTGACAAGATTCCAGTCTTTCAACCACATTTCTGTTTTCTCCAGAGCAGAAAGAGAAGCTAATACTACTTCGTTCTTTTCAGGATTAATCTCTTTCACAAATACGGGACGGTTCAAATGAATGCCTAAGCCACGTCTCTGTCCAATGGTATAAAAAGGATAGCCCTCATGCCAGGCAATAAAATCTCCCTTTTCATCGACAAATCTTCCTCGTTTCACTTTATTGAGTCCTACCTGATTGCTTCCAGTCAATCTCTGACAATCTTCAACCAATGCTTGATCCTCCTCCATCATCTGCTCTTCCCCTGCCAATGCCGCACTATTTTGAGCCAACCAGTTTCTCAGAAAAGTCCGATAGTCCATTGGGCAAAAACAAACGCCTATACTGTCCTTTTTAGTTGCCACCTTCCGGAACCCATGTTCCGCAGCCCAGGCACGGGCTTCCACTTTCGTAATATTCCCCATCGGCAACAGCATCCTGCAAAGAATATCTTGTTTCAATCCCCATAGAAAGAAGGTTTGATCCTTATCCGAGTCGGCAGCGTATGTTATATAAAAGGTGTTATTTAGTTGTATATTCTGCGCGTAATGCCCGGTAGCGATATAGAAAACGCCCATTTCATCGGCAATTTTAGCAAGCAGAGGCCATTTCAGGTAATTATTACACAATGTACAAGGGACCGGAGTCCGTCCTGCCAGATACTCCTGCACAAAATAGTCAATAATCTGCTTATTGAATATTTCACGGGCATCGTATGTTATATGCCGTATTCCTAAACGTTCTGCCAGATTACGGGCATCTTCCAGATACTCTGTCGAGCCATTCAATTCATAAAAACGAAAAGTTACTCCGATTACTTCATAACCGGCTTCCAGCAATCGCATAGCAGCAACAGAACTGTCTGTACCGCCGCTCATTCCAAGCAATACTCGTTTGTTTTCCTCCATCATGCTGCAAAATTAAGTATTTTCCCGTATCTTTGTCTGTTAAAGCCTAAAAGAGAATGAAAGAGAGACCAACTAACGGAGAAGTTATAATCGTTTTCACAGAACATCCGATACTCGGCATATTGCTGATTCCCTATATTGCGGAAAGGCTGGACGATGGTACCTTGCAATTAGTAGAACAAGCTTTTCACGCCTCTCCCGAAGCTATGAGCAAGATGAGTGAGGCAGAAAGACAGGCTATTCATATCGCCTCTTATTATACAGAGAAGCATCTAATGAGCGTTTACTCCCGCGAAAAAACAGTATCGCGTTTTCTACATAAGTTATCCGAAGATCCGGAACGAATTAAAAATGATATCCGTCCGTCTATCGAAAAGAAGCTGTTGGAGATGCTGGCACTGATACGCGACAATGGACTGCCTTTTTATCAGAAACAAGCCGGCAGTAAAATACTATACGCCCATCATGCCTATCACATAAATCCTCATAATGCAGAAATTCGTGTAACGTTTCATGTTGACAATAAAACGTTTCGTTATCAGTTGCAGTGCTATTATGAAGGACAGCCATTCTCTTTGAGCGAGTTGAAACCTGTGGTTGTACTGACTTCCGCACCAGCCACGCTATTATTGGGAATGGAACTATACTTCTTTCCGCACATTGAAAGCGCACGCATCTTACCTTTTACAAAGAAAAGATCGATCAGCGTAGACGCTTCCCAAATTGAAAAATACATAGACAACATTGTTATCCCGATTGCTCGTTATCATGAAATCGAGACTCACGGTTTAAGTATGATGGAAGAGAAATGCGCCTGTGAAGCAATTCTCTCATTCGAAGACACCACGTACAACGAACAAGCATTGCAGCTTGGTTTCCGTTATGGAGATCAGACATTTACACCGGATAGTGCCCCTGAAATGAAGAAAATCGTTTATCGGAAAACATCCGGTGAAATCTTCTTTTTTCGCCGGAACATCACTGCTGAAGAACAAGCCGTTCAGCTCTTAACGGATGCAGGCTTGCAACAATTCAATGATACACATTTCAGCCTATCCCCTGAAGCTCCGGAGAAAACGATTATCGAATGGATCGACAGCCATCGGGAGATGTTGCAGCAGTCCTTCCACCTCACCAGCAATATGGGAAACATACCTTATTGCCTGAACGAGATACGCATCGAGCAAAGTTGCGACGATGAGGTCGACTGGTTTGAATTACACATCACCGTTGTTATCGGTAATCTGCGTATTCCTTTTTCACGTTTCCGCAAACATATCCTAGAGGAAAAGAGAGAGTATCTGTTACCTGATGGCCGCATGATTCTCCTGCCAGAGGAATGGTTCAGCAAATATGCCAATTTACTAGAGATGGGTATTCAAACGGAAAAAGGAATCCGCTTGAAACATACATTTGTGGGTGCTGCACAGACCGCCTTAGGTGAAGAGGAATTAAAGAAATTTCCGGTGAAGCAACAGATACAAAATGTTGCCGTACCCAAAAACCTCAAAGCAACGTTACGTCCCTATCAGCAGAAAGGATTCTCATGGATGGTACATTTGCATAAACAAGGATTTGGCGGATGCCTGGCAGATGATATGGGACTTGGGAAGACACTCCAAACTCTTACTCTATTACAATATATATATAAGCCATCTACCCCCAGGCAACCGGCTACCCTGATCGTTGTCCCCACATCGCTACTTCATAACTGGCGACGGGAAGCCATACGCTTTACAGCGCTCTCGATGACGGAATACAACAACACCGTGGCTATAGACAAGGAACAACCGGAAAAATTCTTCGGTCATTTTCACTTGATCTTTACGACGTATGGCATGATGAGGAATAACATTGATATACTCTGTTCATACTGTTTCGAATACATCGTGCTCGATGAAAGTCAGAATATCAAAAATAGTGAATCGCTCACCTTCCGGTCAGCCATTCGACTACAAAGTAAACACCGGCTTGTGCTTACAGGTACTCCCATCGAAAACTCATTAAAGGACCTGTGGGCTCAATTTCACTTTATACAACCAGACTTACTGGGTACAGAAAATGCTTTCCAAAAGCAGTTTATAATGCCGATTCGTCAGGGGAATGCCCGTGCAAAAGTATTATTGCAACAACTGACAGCCCCATTTATCCTCCGTAGAAGCAAGAAAGAGGTAGCTCCGGAACTTCCGGCACTTACCGAAGAGACCATCTACTGCGACATGACTGAAGAACAGAACACTTGTTACGAACAGGAGAAAAACAGCCTGCGTAACATCCTTCTTCAGCATCCTCAAAGTACCGACAGGCTTCATTCGTTTAGTGTATTAAATGGCATCTTACGTTTACGACAACTATCCTGCCACCCGCAACTTATCCTTCCCGACTATACCGGAACATCCGGAAAAACGGCACAGATAATCGAAACATTCGATACGCTACAGAGCGAAGGCCACAAAGTTTTAATTTTCTCCTCATTCGTCAGGCATCTGGAGGTGCTCGCCGAAGCTTTCCACGAACGGGGTTGGAAATATGCCTTATTAACAGGATCGACCAACAACCGTCCTTCCGAAATCGCCCATTTCACCGATCAAAAAGACGTCCAGGCATTCCTGATTTCACTAAAGGCAGGAGGCGTGGGACTTAATCTGACTCAAGCCGACTATGTATTTATCATAGATCCCTGGTGGAATCCTGCCGCCGAATCGCAGGCGATCGCCCGCGCCCATCGTATCGGGCAGGACAAGCAAGTGATTGCTTACCGCTTCATTACCCAAAACAGTATCGAAGAAAAGATTCTTCACCTACAAGATGAGAAACGGAAACTGGCGGAAACATTTGTTGCCGATAGTGAGCCATTACCTATGTTAAGTAACGAGCAATGGGTAGACCTGCTCTAATAATACATAAGTCACAATCTATCACAGAGGCGTGTAAAATGTATTATTTCATCGTATTCCTGAATTTTTTTATCCATATATTCTTATTTTATCCGGTTATCTTTGCCATTGTGAAAATTATAAATAACCCGAAATAATAAACGTATGAAAAACAGGAGCATTACCTACCTATTACTATTTGGTATTTGCAGCATGTTGGCAATCATGCAATCGTGCCAGAAAACAGATGACCTGGAAGCAGACATCAATTCTCTGAAAGACCGTGTCGCTGCTTTGGAAAAAGCAACGGAAGGACTGAATACTTCATTTGCCAGTCTGCAAGCCCTTATGCAAAAAAACAAAGTCATTATCGGAATTACTCCGACTAAAGATGGTCTGGGATATTTGCTGGAACTTAGTGACGGAACAAGCATTAAAGTCATGGAAAGTGAAGCGGTACAGGCATCTGTCCCTGAATTTTCCGTAGATGAAGAAGGCTACTGGATATATAAAACAAGTAGTGATACCGATTTCAAATATCTGCCGGGAGCCGATGGAGAGAAAGTATCGGCATGGCCCCGTGATGAAGAAGGCAATGTGGTGGCAACTCCATTAATCAGCGTATCCTCCAGTGGATATTGGCAAGTGAGCTACGATAATGGACAAACGTATACAAGCTTAGGAACTAAGGCCGAAGGTGGAAGTCAGGGAGGAACCAGTATATTCAGTAAGGTAGAATATAATGAAGCAAACCACACTTTCTCATTCACATTATCCGATGGAGGAAAAACATATACCTTTCCGGTAGATGACACCTTTGGACTGATAATTTATGGTCTCAATGATGCCGACAGCGAACAAGCCGTGCAGGTTTTCGCCCCCAATGAGAATCATAAGGAATATAAAGTAGAACAGAATGACGTACAACAAGCCGTAGTACAAGCTCCTAAAGGATGGAATGTTCTTTTGTCCGAGAACTTGTTAACTATCACACCACAAGCAACTGCGACAAAGGATGTGGAAGAAACTATTAAAATTGTACTGACTTCATCAAAGAATTATATCCGTATTGTATCTATTGAAGTTAAACAACTTTCCAGCGAAGCCGGAGCAGAAGCCTGGCAGCAGTTTGTTAACGCTGACCAACAGAATGTGTTATTAGACTTTTCATACGCCGGATATAAGTATGGTGAAATGGCTCCTCCCGAAATAGAAACGCTAACAGCGCAAGGATATAAAGTATACGATGTTACAGATCCCAAATATGGAGCTATCCCCAACGACGGTAAATCTGACAGAGCAGCTTTCATGAAGGTCTTGGCAGAAATAGCGAGTCAAACAAAGCAAGAAGACAACAATATGACCGACCGATATATCAAGGAAAATGCTAAAGCTATTATCTACTTCCCCGAAGGAAACTATATTCTGCAAGATGAGGATTCTAAAGATCGCAGGATTCGTATATCAATGAGTGATATTGTTTTAAAAGGAGCCGGAAAAAACAAAACGACACTCGAAATGACCGCTGCCAATAATTCTCCCAAGCCAACCGAAGAGATGTGGAATGCTCCTGTCATGATGGAGTTCAAACACAATACAGGATTAGGAGAATCTGTCGGTACCATCACCGAAGACGCTCCGATAGGCAGCAAAACCATAACGGCTAGTTTAACAGGAGTAAGCGGAGGCAGCTGGGTATGCCTTGTGTTGGAAAATACGGATGACAATGTAATTAACTCCGAATTATATCCACACAAATGGGAAGATATTAAGATACAGCAAGGTGGTACTCCCAATATCAAGACAAAAGGGATTCAGATATACGAATATCATCAGATTGAGAAAATCAGCGGTAACAATGTTACCTTCAAAGAGCCGATCATGCACGCTATCAATAAAGATTGGGGATGGAAAGTACATAAGTTCGCAAACTATGCCAATGTGGGTGTAGAAGACCTGACCTTCAAAGGAAACGCCAAAGAGAAGTTCATTCACCACGGCTCTGACATTGACGATGGTGGTTTTAAGCTCATCGATTTTGTGCGTCTGACCAATTCGTGGATGCGCCGGGTTAATTTTGAGAGTGTTAGTGAAGCCATGTCAATCACCAGTTCTGCCAACTGTTCTGCTTATGACATCACTATTGGCGGTAATCGTGGACATGCTTCTATCCGATCGCAAGCTTCTTCCCGTATCTTTATTGGAAAAGTAACTGAAAACAGCAATGGCTACACACTTAGAAAAGGAGAAGGTGAAAGCACATTGATGGAATATAAAACGAACGTTGGACAATATCACGCTTGCGGTGTTTCAAAGCAAAGTATGGGTGCTGTAATATGGAATGTTAGATGGGGAGATGATTCATGCTTTGAATCACATGCCACACAGCCACGTGCAACACTAATCGACTGCTGTTCCGGTGGTTTCATGCATTGGAGACAAGGAGGAGACTCTGCCCAAATGCCTAATCATATGGAGAATCTGACAATATGGAATTTCTACGCAACAAATGCACAAACAGACCAGGACATCGATACAGAAGGTAAATTTACCTGGTGGGATGGTAACGGCTTTTGGTGGAAATTTATGCCTCCTATCATTGTCGGTTTCCACGGAAGTCCTTTAGATTTTGATGATACTCAAATGAAACGACTCGAAAGCAACGGAACTGCTGTGGAACCATATTCACTCTATGAGGCTCAATTACGTAAACGTTTAGGATATGTTCCTTCCTGGCTATCCTCTTTAAAATAATAACTTTAAAACAATATAATCATGAAAAAAGTATGGAGTATGTTCATGTTATTGGCTGTATGCCTGGTAGCATGTACCAACATTGACGATTTGGAAGATGATGTAGACGCACTGAAAAAGCGCGTTACCGCACTCGAAACACAAGTACGTGATATAAATAGTAATACTGAAGCCCTTCGCGAACTTTATAATGAAGGAACATTTATTACTAATATAGAGGAAAAGTCTGATTCTTACACACTCACTTTGAGCAATGGAAAGACAGTAAATCTATATATGAAAAACGATAATAACCTGTTATGCCCTATTATCGGTATCGATTCAGAAGGCTACTGGACTGTTCTTTATAACAAAAATGAAACTCCGGAACGTCTGACTGTAAACGGACAACCTGTGAAAGCTAATGGAGAGAGTGGCAAGACTCCTACATTCAATGTAGATAGTGAAGGTTACTGGCAGGTTAGCTATGACGGAGGAAAGAATTATAGTTATATATACAAAGAAGGAACTACTGACAAAGTCAGTGCAACCGGTGACGGTTCTGCTCCGACAGAAGACAAAAACTTCAAGAGTGTAACAGTAGAAAACAACGAACTGGTCTTAGTACTTGCAGGTGAGGATGCTCCAACCATACGCATCCCTATCGTTAGCGATTTCGAATGTAGTTTTGCAGCCGAAGATTTAAAACAAGTACAGGAGTTTTCGGCAGGTGAAGTGAAAGAGTTTACCATGACCGTGAGAGGAGTAGAAAATACAATGATTACTGCTCCCGAAGGATGGAGTGCTAAATTCTCTAAGGAAGCTGGAAAAGAAAATGTATTGGTTGTTACTGCCCCTGCATCAAGCGCAAAGATGATGACTCGTGCAACAGCTGATAACAGTACTGATATTGCGGTATTGGCAACAAGTGGAAAGTATGCTATGATTGCAAAGATTCAGGTTAGTATCAAGAATCGTACGGATTACAAGGCTGATTTTGATAATGGTAAAGACATTACTATCGGCGGCATCACCATCAACAACCAAATTTATTCAGATGCTGACATACAAATATTGGATGCAACAGATGCCGATGTAGCACTTGATACTTACTTTAGTGCCACAATGAGTAAACCAGTTATACTGTTCCTCACAGGTACAGCACACAATTTTACCACAGCCGGAGTAAAATCAATCAGTAATGATGTTATTATTATCGGTCAATATGATGACGAGCAAGTAACACTTCGTCCTGCTAATTGCTGGAAATCATGCAAAGGAAAGCTACTTTTAAAAAATATAAAAATAGATTTAAGTGATCTCGATGGAGTCGCTAGCAATACTGGTTACTTCATAAACAATGCAGGTGTTGCCAGCAGTGGAGACTTCACTGACATATGCTTTGACAACTGCCTGATTGCGAATGTCTTGAAACCAATTTATTACGATGCAGCACAAAAGGGATATTTTGGTATAAATAACATCTCTGTTCAAGACACTCGTATTGAAGTTAATGCTATAAAAATTGCCTTGATAAACATATATAAAGGCTTCAATTTAGGAGATTATAAAACTTTCAACTTCAAGAACAATATTGTGTATAGTCAGACACTTCAAGAAGGCGTACAAATATTAAACTGGGCTACTGGTAATACTCCTTTATCAGATGGTGTACTTTCTGCCGAAATTATAAATAATACTTTTGTCAACATGGTAGGTAGCAATATATTCTTCAGATACCAAAAAGGAACATCATTGACTATAAGCAAGAATATCTTTGACGTAAGTCCGGAAGCAGAATTCGGCTCCTACTATTATTCTTTCTTAGAAAGTTGCACGCCTCAAATAGATGTAACCGACAATATCGTATATGGCTTAACCAAAAATTGGAATTATTATCATACAGGTTCTCAAGTTAAAGAACCAGCAAGCAGTAATAACATAACCAAGCACGCAACAGCTCCTATTACTCAATATGATTATGTAAATGGTATATTTACATTAGCTAGCGACGTAGCTGGTTATGGAGCAACAATTGAATAAAACTATTTTACCAGTTTAATAATAAAGAGGTTGTGTCAAAACGCTGACACAGCCTTTTTTTATGCGCAAAGCCCAGACT
>DXOJ01000340.1 GCA_019412865.1 Bacteroides sp.
GGGAGTGAAGATGATGCCCGGATACTTGCGTGAAGAAGGTTTGATTTCTTCTACGTTCAGTTTCTCCAACATCTTCTTACGGCTCGTTGTCTGCTTGCTCTTCGCTACGTTCGCGCTGAAACGGCGGATAAACTCTTCGAGTTCTTTCTTCTTCTCTTCAGCCTTCGCCTTCTGGTTCTGTTGCTGACGGAGAGCCAATTGGCTGGATTCGTACCAGAAACTATAGTTACCGGCAAACATATTGATTTTTCCGTAGTCGATGTCTACGGTGTGTGTACATACAGAGTCGAGGAAGTGACGGTCGTGGCTTACCACCAATACGGTATGCTCGAAGTTGGCAAGATATTCTTCCAACCAGGTCACTGTTTCCATATCCAAGTCATTGGTAGGCTCATCGAGCAAGAGGTTGTCCGGATTTCCGTACAATGCCTGCGCCAGCATGACACGTACTTTTTCCTTACCACTCAATTCACCCATCAATACGTAATGCTTATCTTCTTTCACGCCCAGTCCGCTCAACAGCATGGCTGCGTCGCTTTCCGCATTCCATCCGTCCAACTCGGCAAATTTTTCTTCCAATTCGGATACTTTCAGTCCGTCTTCGTCTGTGAAGTCTTCTTTTGCATACAATTCTTCGCGTTGCTTCATGATGTCCCACAACACGGTATGTCCCATCATGACGGTATCCATGACGGTATATGAGTCCCACTTGAAGTGGTCCTGACTCAACACCGAGAGACGTTCGCCCGGTCCGAGCGCAATCGTACCTGTTGTCGGGTCCAGATCTCCGTAAATCGTACGAAGAAACGTAGATTTTCCCGCACCGTTCGCACCGATAATACCATAACAATTACCACTCGTAAACTTCAGGTTTACGTCATTAAATAACACTCTTTTACCAAACTGAACCGATACGTTCGAAACTGTAATCATCTTATTATTTACTATTTTACTAGTTACTATTTACTATTTGAGCGTGCAAAGGTAGACATTTAAAATGAATTATGAGCTATCTGATATGTGCCAATCTGACATAAAAGTATTACCTTTGCTGCGTTTTTTAGCAAAACGGCCAACTTGGCAAAGTTTTTGCAGACGAAATCTGTGACATCCGGTCAGTCCGGTATGTTTATAAGCGGTATCTTGCATAGATAACGTGTGTTTCTAAATAGTAAATAATAAAATAGTAAATACCAAGATGGATCCGAAAGAAAAAAAAATGAAGGAAGAGGAACTGAATGTGGAGGAAACTCACAATCCTGCGGAAGACCAACCGCAAAACGAACAAGCAGAGGGAACCGCTCCGCTGACTCATGAAGAGGAGTTGGAAAAGGAACTGGAAAAGGCTCAAGAAGCGCTTGAAGAGCAAAAGGATAAATATCTGCGCTTGTCTGCCGAGTTCGACAATTATCGTAAACGCACTTTAAAGGAGAAGGCCGAACTGATCCTGAATGGTGGCGAAAAGAGTCTTGGCAGTATTCTTCCGGTAGTGGACGACTTCGAACGTGCCATCAAGACGATGGAAACGGCAACGGATGTCAATGCCGTAAAAGAAGGGGTGGAACTGATTTACAATAAATTTATGGCTGTTCTGGCTCAAAATGGTGTGAAAGTCATCGAGACGAAAGACCAACCGCTGGATACTGATTTCCATGAAGCCATCGCGGTAATCCCCGCACCGTCGGAAGCACAGAAAGGTAAGATTCTGGATTGTGTGCAGACGGGGTATACACTGAACGACAAAGTGTTGCGCCACGCCAAAGTGGTAGTAGGGGAATAAGGATTCGCAACCCATAAAACTCATAATTTTTAAAGAAGCATGGCAGAAAAAAGAGACTATTACGAAATATTGGAGGTGACGAAGACAGCCACAGTAGAGGAGATTAAGAAAGCGTACCGTAAGAAAGCAATCCAGTATCACCCTGACAAGAATCCGGGGGATAAGGAGGCGGAAGAGAAATTTAAGGAGGCGGCCGAGGCTTATGACGTGTTGAGTAACCCGGAAAAGCGTTCGCGTTACGATCAGTTCGGTCATGCGGGAGTGAGCGGTGCGGCAGGCAATGGCGGTCCGTTCGGTGGTTTCGGTGGCGAGGGGATGTCGATGGATGACATTTTCTCTATGTTTGGCGACATCTTCGGTGGCCGCGGCGGCGGTTTCGGGGGAGGCTTCGGAGGGTTTAGCGGATTTGGCGGTGGCGGTTCACAGCAACGCCGGTATCGCGGCAGTGACCTTCGTGTGAAAGTGAAGCTGACGCTGAAGGAGATCTCTACCGGAGTAGAAAAGAAATTTAAACTCAAAAAATATGTGCCGTGTGACCAGTGCCATGGCACGGGTGCCGAAGGTGACGGCGGTTCGGAGACTTGTCCTACTTGTAAGGGCAGCGGCTCCGTGATCCGTAACCAGCAGACTATTCTGGGCACTATGCAGACTCGCGTCACTTGTTCTACTTGTGGCGGTGAGGGTAAGATTATCAAGAACAAATGTAAGAAGTGTGGCGGCGACGGAATCATTTACGGTGAAGAAGTGGTGTCGGTGAAAATCCCTGCCGGAGTGGCAGAGGGTATGCAGCTTTCTATGGGTGGCAAAGGAAATGCCGGCAAACACAACGGTGTGGCAGGCGACTTGCTGATTCTCGTAGAGGAAGAACCGCATCAGGACTTGATTCGCGACGAGAATGATTTGATTTATAATCTGTTGCTTAGTTTCCCGACTGCTGCTCTGGGCGGAGCCGTGGAAATTCCGACTATCGACGGCAAAGTGAAAGTGAAGATTGATTCGGGTACTCAACCGGGTAAGGTGCTCCGTTTGCGCGGCAAGGGATTGCCGAATGTGAACGGGTACGGAACAGGGGATTTACTCGTCAACATCAGTATCTATGTGCCGGAAGCGCTCAATAAAGAGGAAAAGAGCACGCTCGAAAAGATGGAGGCTTCGGACAACTTCAAACCTAACACGTCGGTGAAGGAGAAGATTTTCAAGAAGTTCAAGAGTTTCTTCGATTAATTTTTTGCTATAATATATAAGGTATAAGTGAGCTGCAATCTTTTTTGTGGCTCACTTCTGTTTTTAGGGCTTGTCCTTTTAAAAAAAAGACATATATTTGTGTAGCAAACAAATGGACGTAAAGCGACATAAAATAAATACTAACACTTTAAAATTCATATTATGAGAAACGAATTTATCATGTCCACGACTAACACAATAGAGGGTTGTCCTATAAAAAAATATATAGATACCATCTGTTCCAATATCGTGATAGGTACCAATATATTCTCCGATTTTGCTGCATCATTCACTGACTTTTTTGGTGGACGTTCTGACTCGTATAGAAGAAAATTGGAAATTATATACGGCGAAGCATCAAAGGCATTGAAACAAAAAGCATTAAACTTGGGTGCAAATGCGATTGTTGGTTTCAGAGTCGATTTTGATGAAATTTCCGGTAAGGATAAATCAATGTTTATGGTTTCTGTTTCCGGAACGGCCTGTATCATTGAAATTAATAATAAAGAATTATCTGAAGAGGAGATCATTCGTACATCCATCAGTCAATCTGATTTGCAAAAGGAAATAGACAGGCGGTATATTATTTCGCAAATAAAAGATGCGGTACCTTTGACTTCCGAATGGGTAGAGTTTTTACTGGAATATCCGCAAACAGAGATAATAGAAAGTCTTATAAAAAGATATATCTCCATAGATCTCGATTATTATGCGGAAGAGGCGGCTAACATCAAACAGGTTTTATCTGCCACTCCTCCTGATTTCGTCATTCCCGTTATCTATCAGCATATTGAACACAAAAAGATA
>DXOJ01000341.1 GCA_019412865.1 Bacteroides sp.
AATGAAAAGAAAAAGTGTATACACGTGTCTGGTTATGCTGCTTATGTCGTTGGCTCTTCAGGCTAAAGACAAAGACGTAGCTGTTGCGGAAGCATTATTGAAACGTTTGCTGCCGTCATACATCGAGAGTTTTCAGTTTCAAAAGTTAAAAGGAGAGAAAGACTGCTTTACGATAGAGTCCGTAAAAGATAAAATTGTAATCGGTGGAAACAACGCCAATTCAATGGCGATGGGACTGAACCATTACTTGAAATACTACTGTCTCACTACAGTGTCTTGGTATGCGGATATAGTCGTTGAAATTCCTGAAGAATTGCCGATGGTTGGTGAGAAGGTCGTTTCGGAAGCGAGAGTGGATACTCGTTTTTTCCTGAATTACTGCACGTATGGTTACACGATGCCTTGGTGGCAATGGAAAGAATGGGAACGTTTTATTGACTGGATGGCCCTTAATGGTATAAATATGCCTTTGGCAATTACCGGACAGGAAGCTGTATGGTATAAAGTCTGGTCGAAAATGGGAATGTCGGACATCGAAATACGCTCTTACTTTACGGGACCGCCGTATCTGCCCTGGCATCGGATGGCTAACATAGATCGCTGGAACGGTCCGTTGCCGATGGAATGGCTGGAACACCAGGTAAGCTTGCAGAAAAAAATACTCGCACGTGAGCGTGAATTGAATATGAAGCCTGTATTACCAGCCTTCGCCGGACATGTACCTGCCGATTTAAAACGGATTTATCCCGAGGCCGATATTCAACATTTGGGCAAATGGGCCGGCTTTGCTGATGCATACCGTTGTAATTTTCTGAACCCTAACGATGCTTTGTTTGCGAAAATTCAGAAATTATTTCTTGATGAACAAAAAAAACTTTTCGGAACCGATCATGTTTATGGTTTAGATCCTTTCAATGAGGTTGACCCGCCCAGTTTCGAACCCGAATATTTGCGGAAGATAGCTTCGGATATGTACGCTACGTTGACGGCTGCCGATCCCAAAGCCCAATGGATGCAAATGACGTGGATGTTTTATTTTGATAAAGATAAATGGACTTCCGAGCGAATGAAGGCTTTGCTGACAGGAGTGCCACAGAATAAAATGATATTACTGGATTATCATTGTGAAAATGTTGAATTATGGAAAAGAACAGAGCATTTTCATGATCAGCCCTATATTTGGTGTTATCTGGGCAATTTCGGGGGAAACACGACTTTGACAGGTAACGTCAAAGAAAGTGGCGCACGACTTGAGAATGCTCTTATTAACGGTGGAGGTAACCTTAAAGGAGTCGGCTCTACGCTGGAAGGATTGGATGTGATGCAGTTTCCCTACGAATACATTCTTGAGAAAGCATGGAACCTGAATGTAGATGATAATAAATGGATTGAATGTCTGGCTGACAGGCATGTGGGATGTGTGTCGCAGCCTGTGCGCGATGCTTGGAAACGATTATTCAATGACATTTATGCACAAGTGCCGCGCACATTGGGTACTTTACCCGGGTATCGCCCTGCGTTGAATAAGAACAGTGAAAAACGCACAAGTAATGTGTACAGCAATGTTGAACTACTAGAGGTCTGGAGAAAACTGAACGAAGCACCTTCTGACCGGAGAGATGCTTTTCGCTTAGATTTGATAACTGTAGGCAGACAGGTGCTTGGAAACTACTTTCTTGATGTGAAAATGGAGTTTGACAGGATGGTTGAAGCCAAAGACTATCAGGCTTTGAAAGCTTGCGGCGAGAAAATGAAGGAGATATTGAATGATTTGGATAAACTGAATGCTTTTCATCCTTACTGTTCGCTGGATAAATGGATTGATGATGCGCGGAAGATGGGAGATTCTCCCCAGTTGAAAGACTATTATGAAAAGAACGCTCGCAACTTGATTACGACTTGGGGAGGAAGCCTGAACGATTATGCCAGCCGTTCGTGGGCCGGGCTGATAAGTGATTATTATGCAAAGCGCTGGGAGGTGTATATCAATACATTCATCAAAGCGGCCGAGAAAGGTGTAGAGGTGGATCAGAAGCAACTTGAAGATGAATTAAAAGAAATAGAAGAAGGTTGGGTAAATGCAACTGATCGGAAGGATGTTCGAAAAGATATTCATTCAGTAACTGACGGATTATTATCCTTCTCAACCTTTTTATTCAGCAAATATCAAAGACTGGTGAAATAAATAAGAGGCCTGTTTTATTTGTTGCTCGCGATTCATGCTATATCAGAAAGAATTAATATATTTGAAAATAAGGACTTAATATAATAAGTTTTTTATTTTCATATTTAAAATGATTAAGATGTCCCAGAAATACTCACAGGATGAAGCCCAAGCTTTGGTTAAGGCTCTGAAAGAGGGGAACCAGCTGGCATTTAGTATTGTATACAAGACGTATGCGGCGCAGACCTTTTCTTTGGCATTTAAATATCTGCTGAATAAAGAATTGGCTGAAGATGCTGTGCAGAACTTATTCTTAAAACTCTGGCTGAAAAAAGAAGAGATTGACGAGACAAAACCCATAAACAGATACCTTTTTACGATGTTGAAGAACGATCTGCTCAATACGTTGAGAGACTCAAAGAAAAATATCTATTTACTTGAGGATTGTCTTTCAATGGTTTTGGAACTGGAAGACAATTCTCAAAACGAAAACCTTAAACAAGAACAAATGAACATCATACAGCAAGCTCTTGAGCAACTTTCGCCGCAACGCCGCAAGGTTTTTGAAATGAAAGTTTCGGGAAAATACTCCAATCAGGAAATAGCTGATAAACTTAATCTTTCGATCAATACAATTAAATTTCAATATAGCCAATCTTTGAAGCAGATTCGCGCGACAGTGGGAGAGCTTAGCTTGTTGTTGCTTTATTGTATGATGTAGTTTTATCACTTTTTGCTGATATGGAACGTTCTTTTGAATTAACACGGTTTAACGTAGTCTGTATAATACTTTTTTGTAACAGTGTGTATTACTAATAGATATTGAAATATGAAATCAAAAAAGAAACATACAAATCAGGACTTTGAAGTAGTTGACGGCATCGGGAAATATATGGATGACGACATTCAAAGGATAATAGAAGGCAAACAGCTCGAATTGGGCGACAGAGAATTGCCTCCTTTTGATGAATATCGCATTTATAAGAATATTCAGGAAGCCGTGATGCGGGAAGAAAAACGAAAGAACAGGAGAATAAGGATGCCATTGTTCTTTAAGTGGACGGTAGCTTGTGCAATTGTTTTGCTTGTGATAGGTGTAGGATATAATTTCTATCAAAGTCATAGTGAGGCAAACCTTGTTTATCGGGAGGTCTGTGCTGTAAGGGGTGAGAAGCTACTCGTATTACTTCCTGATGGTAGCCGGGTGTGGTTAAATGCCGATTCTAAATTGACTTATCCGGAACAGTTTGCAAAATACAACAGGAATGTTACGCTGGAAGGAGAGGCTTATTTTGAGATAGCAGAAAACAAGAAATCCCCTTTTCAGGTGCTTGCCGAGAATGTGAAAATACAAGTGACGGGAACGTGTTTCAATGTAAAAGCATACGCTTCGGATAAAGTCATAAAAACGACACTCGACCAGGGAAGTATCAATATCGGGCATGTGCAAAGCCGCAGACCTATGCAGCAAATGCTTCCCGGACAAACTGCTGTCTATGAAAAAAGGAGCAATGTAATAAAGATTAAAACGGATAGATACCACGATGATGCTTCGAGTTGGAAGAGTAATCGGCTTATTTTCAGAAATGCATCACTGAAAGAGGTGCTTACAACGCTTTCGAGGCATTTTGATGTAGAGATTACGGTTAAAAACGAAAAGATTGCTTCGTTTACGTACAACTTCGTTTGTAAAGGGAACGACTTGAACTATGTATTGGAAGTGATGCAATCAATAACACCGGTTAGCTTTAAAAAAATATCGGAATATGCATATACCGTTGAATAAGTAAACTTAATCTAATAACAAAAACAAATTTATGAAAACACTATTAAGACCCATTGTATGGGTATGCCTTTTCTTCTTTGCGTATCAAAGTACGTATGCGCAGGCTCTTAAAATAATGAGCTATAATTGCCGGATGTCCGGGCAACTGACTGGTTATTCGGTGAAGGAGTATGCTGTATTTATCAGGAAATACAATCCGGATGTTGTAATGTTGCAAGAGATAGATTACAACACGAAAAGAAATAAAAATCAAGATTTCACCACTCAACTGGCTGCGGAGTTGGGATTGTTTTCCGTATTCGGGAAGGCCATGGATACCGGAGGGGGAGAATATGGAGTAGCCATACTTTCAAAATATCCTTTTGTGTATATCAACAACAAAATTTTTGAAAGTATCGATGGAGCCAAAGAACCCCGGACGTTACTATATGTAGATATTCAGGAACCGGGAACTTCAGACGTAATCAGGATAGGAACGACTCACTTGGATCATTCGACAGACCTGATAAGGAGCGCAATGGCTGAACAGATCAACGAACGGATTGGTACGGGAGATACACCGACATTGTTAGGGGGAGATTTTAATGCCCGGACTGACTCTAATGTGATTGGTGAAGTGATGAAGAACTGGCAGAGAATCTGCAATGATACGTTTACCTATCCGGCGGATCAGCCGACAATCAAGATTGATTATCTATTCGGGGTTCCACAGAATAAGTGGAAAGTGAAGTCATTTAGAGTTTTATCTAATCCGGAAATATCTGATCACGGAGCTTTGTTTGCTGAAGTTGAATTTATAAAATGAATGAAATATGAAATCAAGCTATATATATCTGCTGTTTATGTGTATCATCTCCTGTCTGTTCGTTTCGTGTAGTGATGAGGATAACAAAGGAGAAGAAATTCCCGAGTGGAATCGGTTCAGAACAACTAATGTGCTGGTTTATGCGCACTTATCAGAACAGAATTTGTTTAGTTCTTGTAGCTATAAGGAGGTGGCGTCATCTATCAGAAACACTGTTCATTCAGTGGCATTGTTGGACAGGACGAACGCCGTCTATGGGCAAACTGCAATCATAAATACGGGTACGGAGACTGCTAGAGAGAGTAAGAAAGTACCAGTGTTTGTACCCATTAGCTATAATGACGGAGAAAAAAAGATAATCGGCAGTACCGTTCTTTTTCCTTCTACTATATCCGAGGTGACACAATCTGTAGTAAAAAACGATTGCAGATATCTTGAAACAAAAATAGAAGCTGTGAGCGGAATAGATATGCTCTTCTGTTCTGTATCATTAAATAGTGAAGATCTGATAGCTCCGGCTGTAGACGTATTTAAGAAAAGGATGAACGAACAGACTGTTTTGGCTGGCACTGTTAAACGTGCATTGTTGCCAAAGCTTGAGTCGGCAATCACCTCTAACTTAGCTTCTGGTACGTATTCTTTTGTGAAAGTGGAAAATAGAAATAGAGACTCCGAGTATTGTATATTTGTCCTGACTTCACACAAATGGGCTTTCAGAGGGGTAACCGAAACAAGTGTAAGCGGAGATTTACATTGTTTTCAATTACAAATCGAATCTTTAAAATAAAAAATGAATGGTCATGAAGCAATATATAAAAAACATACTGATCCTGATGCTTGCCCTGCCATGGGGCTTGTCGTTGACAAGTTGTAGTGATAGTGAATCCGATTATTCGGACGACAGTGCGTATCCGCCACCTACTGTTGAACTTACTTCTCCTTCCGAAATAGATATGGTGGAGTATAACTCTACGGTGACTGTGTCTGCTAAAAGTTTTTCTGCTGTGGGTATACATAGTATATATGCTACCTTGTTGAGGATGGATGAAAATGGAGAATATGAAGAGATAAATGCGACTGAACGCCAACGTTTAAAGATAGATACTCTGCAAACTGATATGACACTTGAATTTGACTTGAATGTCAAGGTCAATACGCGTGAAGCAGCCGGAATACTGGTAACATCAACGGACGTTTTGACAAAAACGGCACAAAAGGTAATACCTATTAAAAAGATAACTAAACTTCCATCCCAGATATTCACCGAACCATCAGATTTCCCTGTTTTAGTACCTGATGAAGAGGTTTCTCTGTCTGTAGTGATTCGTTCAGCTGTGGGCATTAAGTCTATAAAACATACGTTGTGTAATAAAGTACTGGGTGACCTGAAGGAATATACGACTATTCCGGTATCAGGCAATCCGTTGGAAATGGAATTTATCCTGAAAACTGTCGTAGACAATAAAGAGACCAATGGAATCAAGATCGTGGTGGAAGATATAGAAGGGTTGAAAGAGGAAAAGATTATCAATGTCGAAGGTCTTGAGGGTGTTGACAATAATGTTGCGCTTGTTTTCAACGATATCGAAATGGCACCCGAATGGGAACATTCAATAGAACCGGATCAACCTTATATTTTCTCCATAGAGGGAATAATGGTACAAGGTGTGCAAAAGCATGTATTAAGCCTGAAGGAAATTAAAGGATATGGCTCAAAGGCAAATGGCGTAGACTTTGCTTTCATCAATATATGGAGAAATCCAAGCTTTGTTGCCGTTAAAAACAGAGGTTTCTCTTATGTCAGTGCGTCAAGAATTAATGGAGGCCCGATAGGGAGAGCTTATGATGTGAATGACTGGATCAAACCGGCAGGTGTTGCTATCAACAAAACGCTGTTTACTCTTATCCCTGATGATAAGGTTGTTGACCTTGGAATTGATGCGATGATGGCAAATGCGGCTTCGGACGTCAAGACTTTTGAGGCGTTGAATGTATTGGAAAGTATAGCTAAAGGAGGTGCCGATATGTTAATGCAAAGAGTCAATGCGTCTGATGGATATCCGAATGATCCTTGTAGTTTGCAGATAAAAGACGGTTCTTATATTGCCTTTGTTACTGCGGCGGGCAAATACGGTGTCATTCATGTTATTGAAGCCGCAAACGATATGGATGCATTAGTTGCCGGAGGATGTAAAATAGCTACTCCTACAGGAGTGGTAGGAAGCCAGGGGCCAGCCTATTCGGGAGCTGGCATAACCGGACTCACTTATGACGGTGTGGCATTACTCTATGGACGTACCTGTAAGTTGAAAATTGTGGTTCAGAAGTAAGGTTATTATAATGGAAGAATGAAAAAATATGTATTTTATATAAGAATCAAGAGAGGTTGGCTCTGAATTTGAGATGCTTCCTTAATATTGGCTATAGTTAAAGTAGTCCGACAAGCCTTGAGCTTACTAAAATCACCTTTACTACAAATATATCGTAGTAAGGGTGATTTTTCTTTTTAGGGTAAAGTCATTGACTTATGCATTAAATGAGAAAAAATAGAGTTGTTTAGTGAGTGTTATGAAAAAAATGTCGAATGCTTTCAGGGTAATTCAAAAGTTACGGGTCTATTTAATAAAAGAGCTTATAAAACACATTTAAATATGGAAGACATTTATATTATCA
>DXOJ01000342.1 GCA_019412865.1 Bacteroides sp.
GGCAGCGTCAGATGTGTATAAGAGACAGTCAACATACCCTCCACTATTAGAATACTATACAAGATTACCATACCCTGTATATAAGAATGTCGGGCATCTATCATTGTGGGAAACAGGGATATTTAAGCAATTCAAGGATTCTTATTATGCCTATACCGATTCTGATTTAGAGATCCTCCCTAATTGTCCTGACGATTTTATTGAGAAATTTATTTTATTACTACAGAAATATCCAAAAGCATTGAAGGCTGGCTTCTCAATCTGCATAGACGACCTACCAGATCATTATAAATTAAAAGAAAAAGTTATAGAGTGGGAAAGCGTTTTCTGGAAAGAAGAAATAGAGCCTAACATATTCAAAGCTTTAATAGATACAACCTTTGCTGTATATAAGCCCTATTTTATCGGGGAACCTATTGATCCAGACTGTTTCTGTATTCGAACCGGCTACCCTTATTCCGTCAGGCATTTACCTTGGTATATGAATAGCGCAAAACCAACTGAAGAAGAATTATATTATTTGGGGCATATTAAAACGCTAACCCATTGGTCAAAACAAAATCAGACAAATACAAACTCGGCTAAAAAAGAGTGAAAAATATATCTATAATGTTCTCTATTAAATAACGCAATAAAAATATCAGATTATGAAATGTTACATTTGTCTGACAGACTCCATAGTCACTCGAAAAGACTATCTTGATTTACTAAAAGTCATGTTAATCAGTGCTAGGAAAAACACATCTCTCCATTTAGTTTGCCTATATGATGGCAACACCAATGACCCTGTTTATAACTTATTAAAGGAATTCAATGTAGAAATAATCCTCCATCAATTGCCCTATAAGCTAGAGTTGATGGAGATATATCCGCGTGAATGGATGTTGCAGAATTTAGGGAAAGAAATCGAATATAACCGAATTTTCGGAACATTTATGAGAATGGAAATCCCTGTTGTGGAAAAAGAAGAAAAGTATGTTCTTTATTCTGATATAGACGTGATTTTCAATGCTGACATTTTACTTGAGGAACTTCCACATCCCACTTATCTAGCAGCTGCCCCAGAATATGAGCGTAATGTGGAAGATATGGAATATTTTAATGCAGGAGTATTAGTTATGAACATCCAAGGCATGAAAGAGAAATATGAGGAATTTATTCTTAAAATGAAAAATAGAGAAAGAAACATATCCGGACTTTTTGACCAAGGATATTTAAACGAATTATGCTTCAAAGACATGGAATTACTACCAATAGAATATAATTGGAAACCTTATTGGGGTATCAATGACAAAGCTAAACTTATCCATTTCCATGGTATGAAGCCTAGTAGCAATCTCAATGAGGCTGGTTTTATTACTGATAATTCTTTTTTCCGTATCGTTTTTGATGCAAATCCTGGCGGCTATGCAGGATATGTATATTATTTTACTCAATTCTATGATTATCTGGGAAGAAAAGACGACAAATGGTTATACAATCACCTACAAGAAGTTTTCAATTTATATAAAGATCCATCTTTTTTCTTTTCTAAATATAACAAGTATAAGCTTAAATACCAGAAATATAAGAAATACTATTTAGTTACTTTAGGAATATCCTGTGTCTTACTGATACTGTTATGTTTAACCCTTATTCTACAATAATGAAGAAACAACCATTGATATCAGTTATCGTTGCTTCGTACAACTATGCTAAATATATAAAAGAGACTTTAGATTCTTTAATCAGACAAACCAATAAATCATTTGAAGTTATTGTTGTAGATGATGGAAGCAAAGATCAAAGCCTTCCTATAATAGAAGAATATGCCAACCGTTTTAAAAACATAAAACTATACACACATCCCGGTAACCAGAACAGGGGATTAGCTGAGACTGTAATATTAGGAATTGAAAAGTCTAATGGAGAGTACATCGCATTCTGTGAGAGTGATGATTATTGGACCAATAACCATATTGAATATTTACAAGATACAATTCAACAGAATCCTTTAGCAAATTTCATAGTCAATGGTATCAAAGTTATAAACCTATCAAATAACCCTGAATATGATTCATATATAGAATTTAGTTCCTCATTCCTCAAAAAACATTCAGGCAGTAACATATTTCCCTACCTTGATTCAAACTATATCCCCACATTCTCCGCCGTTTGTGTAAAAAAAGAAGTAATTCAAAATATTAATTTTAGCACCCCTTACCCCGCATGGTTGGATTTCTGGCTTTGGAGACAAATATGTGTGTTCAATAAAGTCTATTACATTCCCCAGGAATTAACTTTATGGAGAAAACACAATGAAAGTTATGATGCAGTCTCGGATAATAAAGATTTCAACGGCTTTATAAAAAGCTCAGACCAATATCTAGTATCTCAATACAGTTTATCCCAGATAATAGCCAATGCCAATATTCCCAAAGATAAAAAGTCTCTCAAACAATTTATTAGATCTTTTTGCCACTTCATATCATTCAAGAATGAATAGCAGCAGTTAATGCGTAAAGAATCTAAAACGTTTTCAAGATGACAATATAGAATCAAAGGCTCAACAAAAACATTAAAATTCATCTTTAAGAATAGAAGTATAAACCGATAATCTCCGATCCAACATTTCTTGTGGATTATACATATTCTTCATTTTGTCATTAGCTTGATGAACCAACATTTTTTGTAACTCCAAATCATTGGATAATTTAATCATAGCATCTGCGAAATCAACAGTATTATCGGCTATCAAGCAATCTACGCCGTCGTTAAAATGAATACCTTCCAATCCTTTTGAAGTTGTAATAAAAGGAACATTTGAAGAAACCATATCAAGTATTTTCATTCTCATACCACTTCCGATACGAATAGGAACAAGAGCAATGCTCCCCTGCAAGAAAGAGGTCAAATTCTCAACGAATCCAACTAACTCTATCTCAGGACAAGCCGTTCGTAATTCAGCAGAATAGCGTTCATATCCCATTCCAACCACTTGCAAAGTGAACTCAAAATTGCATTTACGTAAATAAGGAACTATTTCCTTACAAAGCCATACAACAGCATCTAGATTTGGAAAATGTTCTCCATATCCCACAAAAGTAAAACGTCGATGAACACAAGGGATAAACTCCGTCTCTGAATTCGATTCAAATTTTACCACTGCAGGAGAAGCATAAATATGGTCTTCACGACCTAAATAGCTAGTTAACAATAATCTATCTACTTCCGTTAAAGCAATTATATGCTTATACTTCTGCAACGCATTCCATTCGAAGTCTTTTGCAACAAGAAAATTCATCCGATCACTAGGCCGTATTGCCTGAAAAAGGTTCATCTCATTCTCGTTACGTATATATCGCAATTCATGATGAACGAAAATCGTCTGTACATTCTGCGGTAACACATATCCCAATGCTATCAATTCATAAAACTCTACCTGAATGATATCAAACCCTGTATGTGCTACTTTTGTAACATAATCTATATATTGTGTATCAAATTCTTTATATACAGAATTAGGTAAAACAGACTTTTCACGTACAAAATCTTTATCTTTCAACAAATCAACGGTACCGTTTGACGTAGATAATAACTGCCTCCGCATTTTACGCTCAATAGACATCTTGAGCTTTTTCAGCCACTTATAATAAAAAGGATTTCGCACTAAAGGAGAGTCCGGTTCTTCTTTTGTCTCTTTAACAAAAGTATAAAAATCCACATCTTCCCACAAATCTTCTAACTTTTCTACCCTTTTTGCCTCATCAATCGTCCAAGCATAAAACAACACAGAAACTGACATTTTATGACGGATATAGTCTACCATTTGAAAGAAAGCCTGATTTCCCCCAGAATTCAAAGGATAAGGAACGCAAGGTATAATAAAAAGTATTTTCTTCATTTTGTATTTCAATAAAATTAATATTCAACCATCTCTTTCTAACTAGGAGATAAATTATAGACTGAACATTTCATCAAAAGAAATTATCTCAAATAAAAAGTTTGGCTTTCAAAATATGGGAACGTAGGACACGTAAAGCCACAGCAGGAGAGAGTTTTCTCAAAATAGCATATAAACAAACCAAATCTTTTAGACTATAATTCCCTCTTACAGAACACTCTAGTATTACATTCACATAAGCCACCAACGCATCTTGAAATCTAGACTCCCGGAGATTTAATCTATAATTCATTCCAATCCATTTTAGAAAAAGTCCGGTAGCTTTAAGCTTCTCCCCATCAAAACGTGTAGAATTACTTATATTCTTATCTTCAGCATTCCGCCAATAAACAGGAGTTCCCGGTAATGAAATAATACCAGATGCATAATCCGCAAACTTTGCCCATGTTGCATCATCTGAACACCATGCCAAAGGAAACCTAACAAACCCTCCTGTTTTCTTCCAAACATCACGTGTAAATACATACTCACACGCAGCAGAGGATATTTTACCACTTAACTTGTCTAATAAGAAATCATAACCAGAAATCCTTTCTGTCTCAAAAGGTGGATTAGTATATTTCAGTTCACCATACGCATCTACTATAGCCAAAGGAAAGCGAAATACAGCATCGCATTCTCCAGACTTCTTCCAAACCTTTATTACTCGCTCTACAGCATCTGGTGGCATTAAATCATCATCTAAAAAAAGCCATACCAGCGGCTCATCAGATAATTCAATACAGCGCTCCCAATGAGCAACCAAATCTCTCCCACCCCAATTTTGTTCAAAACGAAAATAGAATATATCTAATTTATCCTTATAATCAGATACTATTGATTCTAAATCATCAGGACTGGCATCATCACCGATATAGACCGTAAAATCACGGTTACTCTGCCTTACAATAGAATCTAAAAC
>DXOJ01000343.1 GCA_019412865.1 Bacteroides sp.
AAAGGTACGACCACAGGTACCACTACCGATATTGACGGTAGATACTCTATCAATGCATCCAACACTGCCACTCTTGAATTCTCATACATCGGTATGAACAAACAAGAGATAAAAGTGAACGGACGCAGTACGATCAACATCATCTTAAAAGAAGATGTCGCTAATTTGGACGAAGTTGTAGTAGTAGGTTATGGAACACAAAAGAAAGCTCACTTAACCGGATCTGTAGCCACGGTATCTCAAAAAGATATGTTGAAAACAACTGCCAGTAATATGTCACAAACATTAGTCGGTAAGTTGCCCGGCCTTATTACCCAACAATCACTCGGACAACCAGGATCGGATGATGTTTCCATATTAATCCGTGGTTATTCTTCATTCAGCGGTTCAGGTACGGTACTTGTTTTAGTTGATGGAGTAGAACGAGCTATGGGACAAGTAGACCCGAATGACGTGGAGTCTGTTACCATCCTAAAAGACGCTGCATCTTGTGCCGTTTATGGTATGAAGGCAGCCAACGGAGTTGTGCTGGTAACAACCAAACATGGGCAAGAAGGTAAAACAGATATCACCTACAGAGGCAGTATGACTCTATCGCACGCTACCACTCTGCCTAAAATGATGAACGGAACCCAATATATGCAATGGTATAATCTGGCTCGCAAACTAGACAATAATGGCGTAGATAATCCATATTTTACCGACGAAGAAATTGCGGCAACTTATAACGGAGACCCTACCGATGGATTTGAAAATACAGACTGGACCTCCGACTTATATAAGACTACCCTTATGCACCAACACAATCTGTCTATAAACGGAGGCAGCAATAAGGTCAGATATTTCATCAGCGGCGGCTATTTACATCAAGATGGTATTATTAAAGGCAACAAAAACGAACGCAGCAATTTCCGTTCAAATATTGATGTACAAGCGACCAAAGACATTAAAGTGTCACTAAATACCGCAGCATTAATCAAAGATTATTATCAGCCGGGAGGATACTCTTATGGCAATCAACAAGCCTATAGTATTTTCCATCAGTTGCTTTACTCTATACCTTTTGTTCCGAAAGAGTATGAAGGTTATCCTACTTCGGCATACCGAGGCGCAACCAGCGCAGCCAATCCGATCTATGGATCTGCAAATTCAGGATTCCAGGAATCTCGCAGAGTCAGAATAGAAAGTTCCGCAAATGTCGAATATACAGCCCCATTCCTGAAAGGTTTGAAAGCAAATATGTTCATCAGTTGGGACTGGCAAGACCTGGCAAGTAAAACATTTGCTTATGCATATTCTGTCAATGCCTATGATTCTTCCACCAAAAGCTACAGCTATGTACAAAGTGCAAATCTGCTGGCAGATGGTAACCTATATCAGGGTGACCAAAAATCACAACAAGTAATATTACGTCCGACTATTTCATATAACAACAAATTCGGACTTCATGATGTAGGAGCCCTTTTCCTCTACGAACAAACTCAGGTAAAAAGCTCTGCACTGAATGCTAGTCGTACGGATTACGACTTATTCGATTTACCCGAAATATCTTTGGGAGATGCCCAAACTGCAACTAATAGCGGTTCTTCTGGGAAAAGTGCTTACGCCGCTTATGTAGGTCGTCTAAATTATGCCTACGCCAATAAATACCTGGCCGAAGCATCTTTCCGTTACGACGGTTCTTATAAGTTTGCCAAAGGACACCGTTGGGGATTCTTCCCTTCAGTTTCTTTAGGATGGGTGATGTCGGAAGAAGACTTTTTCAAAGACGCACTTCCTAAAATAGACTATTTTAAACTCAGAGGTTCGTTTGGTATTCTAGGTAGCGACAACGTTAGTGCTTTCTTGTACAGAAAATCCTACTCTTATACTAATAATGGAGTAGTATTTGGCAGTACACCTAACACTCAAGGAACACTTAGCAACACAGTAGCTTATCCAAATGAACGACTGACTTGGGAAAAAACAAAATCATATAACTTAGGTTTCGATCTTAGTGCCTGGAACGGTTTGTTGGGAGTTGAGTTTGATGTATTCTACAAATATACATACGACATTCTTCAAAGTGTTAGTAATATCTATCCTCCTTCTTTAGGTGGACACTACCCAAGTTCTGAAAATACAGGAACATTTGATAACCGCGGATTTGAAATTGCACTGAAACATCGCAATCGTATAGGAGAATTCAGTTATAGTTTGAATGGCAACTTATCTTACGCTCATAACCGTATCTTAAGCAGAACACAGGCGGATAACACATTACCCTGGCAAAGTGTTCTCGGATCATCAGTCGGTGAATTATGGGGATTAAAAGCATTAGGGTTGTATCAGAGTGAAGAAGAGATTGCCAATTCACCTCAAGTATCATGGAATACACCACGAGTAGGAGACATTAAATATGCCGATATTAACGGCGATGGAAAGATCGATTCCAACGACCGAATCAAAATATCACGTGGCATCCGCCCGGAAATGATGTTTGCACTAATGGCTGACGCTAATTACAAAGGCTTCGATTTATCTGTTCAGTTTCAAGGAGCGGCACTTTGTGATAAAATGCTTCAATACTCATGGCAAGACTTAAATGGCGCAACAGATATGACCCCTATGACAAGACCCTGGTATGCAAATTGGGACAACGCTCCTCTTTATCTGGTAGAAAACAGTTGGCGACCCGATCATACAAATGCGGAATATCCTCGTCTGACTGTCAGCAGTGTATCTCATTCAAACAATGCCCAACAATCGGATTTCTGGAAAAGAAATGGTGCGTATTTACGTTTGAAGAACGTGACTTTAGGATATACGCTTCCTAAAGCCTGGACCAACAAGATGGGATTGTCAAACATCAGAGTTTATGCTAACGGGACTAACCTACTGACATTTACCGATTTCAAGTATATCGATCCAGAAAGTACAAATGTAGCAACAGGATATTATCCACAACAACGTACATTCAGTTTTGGTATAGATGTTAGATTTTAAAACAAATAGTTAATATGAAAAATATAAAAAAATACATTATAGGCATAGCAGCTAGCATTTGCTTGACACAATGTGATGTACTGGACGTAGATCCTACTGGCTGGTACAGCGAGAATGTAGCATATTCCTCACTGGAAAATGTAGACCTTTACGTCAAAGGGCTATATAGCGTGCTATATGATAATGCTACTATCAATATAGATTCTTACTGCTTAATGGACGATGGAGCTACAGATCTGTTAAAATACTCTTGGTATGGAGTGAACGGAGGTGCCATGAATAAATTCTTTTATCAGACGAATTATGTCACCGAAACGAGCAACTTCCGCTCCAACTGGAGTGGTATGTATACCCGTATCCGTCAACTCAACGAATATTTCTATGACCGAAGCAAAGGTTATGGAGATAACTTAGATCAGGATGAAATGAAAAAGCGTACAGCAGAGGTTCGTTTCTTACGTGCATTTGCTTACCAGGAACTGGTGCTCCGTCATGGCGGAGTTATCCTGCGTACTGATGAAGATTATGTAGACGGACCTGACGAAAGAGCTAAAGCACGTTCATCTGAATCAGATTGCTGGGATTTCATTATCAACGAATACACCCAGGCAGTACAAGACCTTCCGGAAAACTGGACAGGTACCAATGTGGGGCGTATTACCAAAGGAGCCGCTTACGGAATGAAAGCACGTGCGGCCCTTTATGCTAAACGCTGGGGGGATGCGATAGATGCCTGCAATGAAGTATTAAAATTGAATTACAGTTTATTGCAAGGAACGACTGCCAATGATTACTACAAAATATTCACCTCAGTCAATAATAGTGAGCTAATCCTTCCGGTTTACTTCCAACAGGGAAAGAACGCCAAGCAACATTCTTTTGACATCTACGTGTGTCCACCATACGACTGGAAAGCAGCCGGTGTTACAGAAGGAAGTGTAGGTGCGGCAGTCACTCCATCTGATGAATACGCTTCCTCTTTCGATATCAAAGTAAACGGTAGCTACCAATCTTTTGACTGGAGTAATCTCAGTTCCTACAACAATGCTCCATTTACCAATCGCGAACCACGTTTTTACGCCTCCATTCTTTATAATGGAGCAACATGGAAAGGACGTACTCTCCAGTTGTATGTAGATGGAAATGACGGATATATGGATTTTGCTACAACCGGACAAGATAATGTGCACAAATCAACAACAGGTTATCTGATTCGTAAGTTCGCTTCTGATGATACCAATATCAACTTTAGCAGCATTTTGAGTGGACAATACTGGATAGAAATGCGTTTAGCTGAAATTTACTTGATTCGTTCGGAAGCATATGCACGACAAAACGAGTTTGGAAAAGCCTATGCTGATCTGAAAACGATCCGTGACCGCGTCGGACTGCCGGAACTCGCCCAACAAAATAATTGGAGTGATTATCTGGAAGATCTGTCTAAAGAACGTATTTGTGAACTTGGAATGGAAGGACACCGATATTTCGACCTGATCCGTTGGGGAATCGCCGTAAGAACACTTGATCATAAACGTCTGCACGGCGTTAAGATAACACAGGCCGGTGGCAGTTTCAGTTACGCACGAGTAGAATGCGATACACAAGACCGTTTATTCCCTGAAAAATATACAATTTTCCCTATTCCATACACAGAACTTCAAGACAACACACTCTGTGAACAAAATGAAC
>DXOJ01000344.1 GCA_019412865.1 Bacteroides sp.
CAACTGAATATTAACTTTAGTCATTATGCTGCTTAATTTTGATTAGTTACTTATCTATCTTATTTAACCTATGACAAACAGTCTTGTGTAACTGTTTTAACTTTTAGACCCCAAATATAAGAATATCATTCCGATTAACACCAGTATAAGGTCAATCGCTTTGCTTTTTAAATTCTTTTCACGGAAGAAAAGCGCACCGAAAGTGAAAGAAACAACCACACTTCCCCGACGCACCATCGAAACGATAGAAATCATCGAATCGTCGTAACTTAATGCGTAAAAGTAAACAAAATCGGCAGCAGAAAGGAAAATGGAGATCAGGATAATCGTCCAATCCCAGTGGAACGGAGTAGTGGACTTTCTTTTAGGCCACCAAAGCAACAACAGGATAGGACACATGATAAACACCTGATAAACATTATACCAGGATTGCACCAGCATCGGATTCAGAGATTTCATCAGATATTTATCATACAAACCGCTGATAGCACCTGTAATGGCAGCCAGTACAATAAAAAAGATCCATTTGTTATGCTTAAAATCAATTCCTTCTTTCTTTCCCGAACGGCTCAACATAAAGAAGGAGACAATGGCCAGCATCACACCAATCCATTGATAGAGATTCAACCGTTCACCGAATACCAGCATAGCACCCACAAGCACCATCACCGGACGGGTGGCATTGATAGGTCCTACAATAGTCAAAGGCAGATGCTTCATTCCGAAATATCCGAATATCCACGAAGACAACACGATGAATGACTTGATAATGATATATTTATGCTGTTCCCATCCGGCAACCGGGACATTGAATATCGTTCCGTCCAATAAATCAGGTTGATATGCAGAGAACAGAATAAACGGCAGAAAGATGAGACTGGAAAAGAATGTATTTAGAAACAAAACAGGAAGTACTGCATTATCTTTCAACGATTTTTTCTTGAATACATCATAAAAGCCCAGCAAAGTAGCCGAGAGGAATGCTAATAATAACCACATGAGAATATTTATTATTTACCAATTATAAGTTATCAGCGACAGACGGTTCGCCAGTTATGGATGATTGCCGGTCATCACATTCAAATATACTTTCAGGGTATGCCACATAGACCAGGAACAGAGCATTTCCCGGAACGGAAGTCCCTGCCTTGCAGCGGTCTTGTTGTTCGATAATCCGTCGGAATCCTTCAACAGTCAGTTTCCCGCGTCCCACTTCAATGAGTGTGCCTACGATGGCTCTCACCATGTTCCGCAGAAAACGGTCGGCACGGATGGTAAACACCCAAGTGTCGTCTTCATCCGTCGCTTTCGTCCATTCGGCATGTGTGACGCGGCAGTTGTTCGTCTTTACGTCCGTATGCAGCTTGCTGAAACTGGTAAAGTCCGTATATTCGTACAGGGTGCGTGCAGCCTCGTTCATTCGTTCATAATCCAACGGGGTGAAAACACGACAACGATATTGACGGTTGAAGGGGTATTTCGAAGTCGTCACATAATAGTTGTAAGTTCGCGCGATCGCGTCAAAACGGGCATGGGCATCCGGTCGAACCCGGCACACACGATAGATGGAAATATCGGGAGGCAGCAGACGATTTAATTTGTCGGCAACCAATGCCGTATCCAGCAGCCCGTCAAAGTCAAAATGAGCGACCATCAGCGAAGCGTGTACGCCCGCATCCGTCCGTCCCGCCCCTATCACTTCTACTTCACGACGCAGAAAAGCAGACAAGGCTTTCATCAGACATTCCTGCACACTAATCCCATTCGGTTGAATCTGCCAACCGTGATAGTTGGCCCCGTCATAAGCCAAATAAATAAAGTACCTTTGCACGCTTATTCCTCTTTTTAGGTTTGTACAGTGCAAAAGTACTCATTTTTTCATTCATAAGTAGAAGGTGTCATGCCAAAAGCATCTACAAAATGTTTCCTGAAGGTAGGAATATCGTTATACCCCACCATCTCCGCCACTTCCTGAACCGCATATTGCTTGGTTTTCAACAAGACCGCCGCACGGCGCATACGCACTCCCCTGACTAGTTCGATGATGGTATAATCCGTTTTCATCTTGACCTTCCGATATAAGGTCGGCTGGCTCATGTTCATTTCCGCCGCCAGTTTCTTCACGCTGAAGTCTTCCTTGCAGATATTGTCTTCCACAATCTTGATGACCGAACTGATGAACGAATCTTCCACCGTCACGTTTCCGTCCTCCAAATCCGCTTCGCCCATCTCCATGGCATCCGTTCCCGGCAGCATGAACAGCTTCGTATACATCTGCTTCAAGGCGAGACGACCGTTTATCAGATTCCGGACTTTCGCCTTCAGCACTCCACAGACAAACGGTTTCAGCAGATAATCATCCGCCCCTAAATCCAAGCCACGTATGATATCTTCCTCTTCCACTCTGGCTGTCAACATAATGATAGGAATCCCGCACGTTTCCAATCCTTCCTTTATCTCCCGACAACATTCAAATCCGTCCTTCACCGGCATCATCACATCGCAGATAATCAAATCGGGCAACTCCTTTACAGCCATATCAATGCCTTCCTGCCCATTGGTCGCCATCAGCAAGTTATACTCTTTGGAGAACAGTACTTTCAGGTAAAGGCGAATGTCTTTCTGGTCTTCCACAATCAGCAAGGTCTTTCTCGACTCGGAGAAAGCCGGCAGCCCAGTGTCTTCGAGAACAACGGCCGATGTCTTGTCACTCGCAAATCCTATTTCCACAGTTCTCTGGCTTTCCGACTCTTCCTGCTCTTCCGGCTCGACGAAAGACAGGTTCGGATCGCTCTCGAGGACAGCCCTGTCCAACGGAAGATTCACAATCACCTTTGTCCCTTTGTCGACACTGCTTTCAATCTGAATTGTCCCGTGATGCATTTCTACGATTTGCTTCATAATCACGTAACCTACTTCCACCATCACCATGCCATCACCGAAAAGTTCGTCACTCAGACATAAATCCCTTGTCTTCACCTGAACTTTGGCATCATCCTCCACCGTCAGCGAAACACAAGGCGTTTGTTCGCACAGCGTTTCACACACCGTCAAAGACACCTTGCCGGCATACTTGGTATGCGTGAGAGCATTCGTCAGCAAGTTGTGGATGATAAATTCCATTTTCTTCCTGTCCACATAGACTACCGTGTCTTTCTTGATTCTCCGGTCATAGTGGAACTGAATGGGATATACTTTAAACAATTCACGTATATCAAACAATTTGTCCTCCACCAGTTTTCCGACTTGGTAAGGAGCGACTGCCAGCTTTTCATCCAAATTTCCATATTCATAGACTGCCAGCAGCTGGTTGCAAGTATCCAGCATACGCAGCGAATTGCGATAAGCTATCTGACCGCGTTGCAAAAAGTTCTCAAATATGGCATGATCTTCCAACATTTCCTTCAAGGGAGCGATAATCAGCGACAACGGAGTGCGCAGTTCCTTCACGAATACCGCCAATAACCGGTTCTGCAAGGTCTCCATCTCTTGCTTCCGTTCCTGTTTCATCTTCTCACGAGACAGGGTATTTCTCAATAACAATTCGCGGTCGCGCTCCAGCCGATTGCGTCTTTTCCTTCTGCTCATAAAACTATATCCCCAAGCCAACAGTAGAAACAACATTCCCCCATAGCACCAATAAGCCCATCGGGAACGATACCAGTCTGGCTTTATCCGAATAGGGATCTGCATCACTTCGCTCTCTTTCGCATCCGGATACACTAACTTTACTTGCAGAAGATATTCACCAATCGGCAATTTGCTATAGGATAAATCCTGCCCAAGCAGTTTCGTTTGCCATTCGCTTTCTTCCGGAAGCAGACGGTAGGATAACTTGCGCTGCAACATACCATAATGCAAATCAGAAAAATAGAGACTAAAGTCATGGTTTTTCGAGTTAAAGACCAAACTGTTTTGTTTTTCAGGGGAAACAGAGAGTATTTTCTGTCCGTTCCACTTTTCTCCTGCCAAAACTGCTTTCCCGTTCATTTCCACTCCTGTCAACATGAGCTTCTTCCTTCCACTTTGTGATTTGAACACTGCCGGATCAAAGAAAAGGAGCGTCCACGAATCTGTCCACAGCAGCCGTCCATCGTTCAAGCGACATCCGGATATGCAGTTTCCTACGGACAAATAGTTATAAAAGTTGCTTTGTCCGTTCTTGATGATTCCAATACCGATGTTTCCTCCTGCCCAGGTGTTACCGATCTGATCATCCACCATGCAGCTGACATATCCGCTGATCAAGCCATGATTCAAAGTATAGACCGTCTTTATCCGGTCGATGTCTTTTTCATCAATACGAGCGACGACATTTGAATAAGCCACATATATCTGATTCGAATTATTCACGTAAAGCAGTTGTACAGGCATCTCCTCCAATCCACACCCTTTTTCGTACCCCTCTTTCCAATGAGCATGAGAATCAGTATCGGAATATTCGAGCCTTTTCACTCCCTTGCTTGTTCCTATCCATATAGATCCTTCCTTATCTTCCGCTATCGTAAAGACTCCTCCCAACGCTTTTCCCGGAGGTTCGATCTTTCGGCATCTCCGGGTTTGCGGATCAACCAACGCCAACCCACCCGACGTAGCCACCCACAAGCGGTTTCGCGAGTCCATGCAAAATTGCGAAATAGAAGTATCCCACCGCTCTCCCTTTTCGGTGACCAGGCTGAAGGTGACCGCCTCATCCGTCAACGGATTAAGCCTTACTACCGTTCCATGATTGTTGCCCAACCAAATGTATCCGTTTCTATCCTTATATATTCGATTGTGTCCATCAAACAAAGCCGCTCCCTTCCATTCTTCAAAATGAGTTCGGGAAGATAACGAAGGACTCACGCTTTTCATCAATGTTCCATTAGACATCATCAACCAGACATACCCTTGTGCGTCTTCCACCATTCCATTGATTCTTGCCCGGAGTTCTTGCTGCACCCGGTATATCTGCTCACTGATGTCAAATTTAACAAGTCCTCCACCAAACGTACTGACCCACAATATTTTCTGTTGGTCATCCCATAATGCTCCTGTCATCTTACGTTCTATGTTCGAATAGAAAGGCTCTACGTCGGTCACCACCAAGTCTAAGGAGTAAGGGCTCTCGCATAGTTTTTCATTGTCAAAGTCCAGACGAAACAATCCGTCCCAAGTAGTCACGAAGAAGGTCTGTTTGTCTTTACAGATAAGTTTGGTCACGTACAAACCGGAAAAATCACAATGCCCCACAGTTCTTATGGGAATAATACGGTCACTATGCCTTTTGAGATCATAACAGATCAAATCGTTCCATAACCTGTCAATCCATAAATAACCATTGGTGAGGAACAGCCGACTGACTGCTCCATATTCCCCTATCAAGGAAGTCTTCTTATCAGCAATGCCATAGCAGATGACTTTTTTTCCGCCCTGCGTGAAGAAAAGATTCCGCTTTCCGTCAGCACACAAGTTGGCTATTTTTCCTTTCACCAGAGGTTCCGCTTCCATCGTGCAAAATACAAAGTCCGTTGTTTCCTTTTCTTTCTTCCGAACAACCCGTGCCCGAAATAATCCATCAGAAGTGACCAGATACAAAAAACCGTCGTTCCAGCAAAAGTCAAGGATACTCCTCAAACCTACAGACCGATTGAACCTTACCGGAAGGTATTTCTCTTGTTCCTTATCAAAACAAATGATTCCTCCCAGATACAGTTGGATATAAAATAACCCGTCCGAAGACTCTTTCAAAGATTTCACCGCTTGGTACAAAGGTCTGGACAAGTGATCGGTGCTGAAGACTAACGGATGGTCACGAAAATGAAATCCGTCGTAACGGGTAATACCTTGATCGGTTGCAAGCCACACAAATCCATCTTTTCCGTAACAAATATCATGGATGGTGTTGTTCGTCCCATTTTTAATAGCTACCGGCTCCGGACTCCAACTGAAATTTTGAGAGTAAGCCCCGCAAACTCCCAAAATGAATACTAAAATAAACAGGGGTATTCTTTTCATAATAGAAGGCTTTTTGTTTATGCTATTCCACAGTGCTAAAGATAATTATAATCTAAAAGAAAAGCAAGACACATACCCTATTTTTGTGAATAATCCACAATATAACCTATTCGTCAACCCCTATCACCGCATCTTGCTCTCTACCGATGCATTTTGGCAAGCACAAAGCTGTAAGTTCCTCGTCCCGCCGTGAAATCATAGTTACCGGAGAAGCTGACCGGCACTTTCACCAGATAATCATCCATGTCGCTCACACGGAAATAGAGATAGGAAGTCGAGCTGAACGAGTTGCCGCCATCGGCCGTCGCTGTCAGCGAGGCTCCGTAGCCTTTCCAAAAGAACAAATCCGTCTCACAAACATAGGTAGTACCCACGTAATAAACCGTTTCCTCTTTCATAATCAAATTTATGAACACGCTCAAGGCGAAGTTCTCCAACAAAGCACCGCTTCGCGTCCGGGCCTGATACTCCGCAGTCATCCGGAGCGTTTTTTTATCACTGCCGCTTCCATAATATCCTTCCGTATCTTCCATGCTACACTCTTGAGAATGCGTACTGTTGCGCTGAAGTGCTTCCAGTACACTACGCATTTCTTCCAACGTAACGGAAGGCACCTCGTCCAACTGCTGACTGTCATTCGCAGCCAGCTCAATGCCATACAAAGACTTCATGGATTCAAAAACGGAAACGCCTTCTACAGCCGTTTCACTTTCCGACTGGGAACACGCAAAAATAACCATGGTGATAGCACACACAAAAACAAATCGAATACTTTTCATTCTGTTTCCTCCTTACTCATTGTTTAAAATGCGAATTGCCGTTTCATCCTGCAATCCGACATCAGATTGATATTGTTGTTCGCTTGTGTTCCTCAGGAGGGAATCTTTCTTCTATTAATTAGCTGCAAACGTAGGCATTTTCTTCAAGACAAGAAACTTTTCGAGGAACAAAATGAATTATTTACCATTCTTTAATGAACGAAACGCAACGTTTACAAGCCGTTAGCCTATATCTGCAACTATTGGACCACCTATCAGGCGTGATTCATTCACCTAACACGATTGAAATGCCGACAATAGGGAAACGACTGATACACCCTCTCTCGAAGAAGGAAACGCCCCCTCCTTATTAATTTCCATTGAAAGAGGACGGTAGAAAGATGAATACGCCAATGAAGAAGAACAACGGATATGACTACATTTGGAGAAATAACGAACAAAACCCATCAAGCGATGAAAAAGAAAAGAATTTTAATCCTGCTCACCACTCTGTTCGCTTCTACCTTATTATATAGTCAGGTAGTCGGAATAAAAACGAACCTCGTCATGGATGCACTGAAAATCATCAACCTCGGAGCAGAGGTCGGGCTAAGCAAGAAGTTAACCCTTGACTTGTATGCCAATTACAATCCATGGAAGTACAAAGACCAGAAAATGATGAAGATGCTGGCTTTTCAGCCGGAACTTCGGTATTGGTTTTGCGACAAGTTCAATGGCCACTTCGTAGGCGCGCATCTTCACGGCGGCTATTATCAGGCTGCCGGCATTGATATGCCATGGGGAATCTGGCCGGAACTGAAAGACCATCGTTTCAAAGGGCATTTCTACGGTCTGGGTGTGTCCTACGGTTATCAATGGATACTGGGCAAGCACTGGAATCTGGAAGGAAATATCGGCGTGGGCTATGCGCGCGTCAAATATGAGAAATACGAATGTAAGACGTGCGGAGAAAAAAAGGGCGAAGGACACAAGAATTACGTGGGTCCCACCAAAGCTGCCGTCAGTTTGATTTATTTATTCTAAAAGCAAGACAAATATGAAAAAGCTCTTATGTATACTCTTCTGCCTGCTGTCCGCATGGGGCGGCAAGGCGCAGACCCTCTACAGAGACCAGATACGGGTGGACAAACTGTCTGTTACACGCAGCGACGACAACTGCCTGACCGTCCACATGAATCTCATCTTGCAGGAGAAACTGGAGCTAGCCTCCAACAACTCCCTCACGCTGACTCCCTATCTCGAAGCGGAGGGACGGACAAAGACCTTGCCTTCCATCATGGTGTACGGGCGGAAACGCCAACTGGTCAATCAACGAAACAACCGGCAACCCGAACTGGCATACGCCGTCATCCGCCGCCAACGGCATGAAAGGCAAAAGACTGACTATCTGGTGCAAATCCCATACGAAGCATGGATGAGCCGCGCCAACCTGAAACTGAATATCGACGTATGCGGATGTTGCGACGAAATAGACAAGAACAGCGGTGAAAGGATTGCCCAACTGAATATCGCTCCGCTGAAATTGCAACCCGCCATCGCTTACATCACTCCAAAAGCGGAAGGGGTGAAGCACCGTGCCGTAGAGGGGACTGCTTACCTTGACTTTCCGGTGAACAAGATTATTATTTATCCGGAGTATCGGCGCAACTCGACCGAACTGACCAAAATACGGAACGGCATCGATACGGTGCGCAATGACAAGAACACCCGGATCACCGGTATCAGGATACACGGTTATGCCTCCCCCGAAGGGAGTTACGCTGTCAACACGCGTTTGGCAAAAGGACGTACACAAGCGTTGGTGGATTACGTGACTAGTTATTACAATTTCGACCGTTCTCTGATTGCTTCCGAATATACACCGGAAGACTGGGAAGGATTCCGCAAGTTTGTCGAAGCCTCATCCATGGACAAAAAAGAGGAGGTGCTCGCCACGATGGATCATCCGGCAATGACTCCCGACGAGAAGGAACGCAAGATAGCCGCACTGCTCGGACCGCAAGCCTACCGCCACTATCTGCTGGACGAATGTTATCCGGCACTGCGCCATTCGGACTATACGGTCAGTTACACCGTGCGCGGCTTCAACCTCGACGAGTCCAAGGAGATTATCAAGACCCGTCCACAGCAGCTTAGCCTGGAGGAGATTTATCTCGTGGCACAAAGTTACGAACCCGGAAGCGAGGAGTTCAACCACACATTCCAAGTGGCAGCCGTCTTGTTCCCGACTGATCCGACTGCCAACCTCAACGCCGCGGCTATGGAAATCCAAAAAGGAGGTGACCTGACTGCCGCCAAGGCGCATCTGGCGAAAGCAGACCCGAAAGCTGCGGAGACGATGAACAACCTTGGAGTGATCGCCCTGTTGGAAGGAGACTTGACAACTGCCGAAAAATACTTTGAAGAAGCGAAAGCCGCCGGACTGGTATCTACGGCAGAGACCAACCTGAACGAACTGAAGAAAAAACAGAATTACCCTCACTAACGCAATTGCTATCCGCATCCTAAATATTCAACAAGCAAAACAAACAACATTTCCCGTTCATTTCCCCTTATTGATAATGGAGTAAACGCACGACCTGTGAAGGTGGTGCGTTTCTTGTTTCCCATGGGGGGATGTTCACCACCGATGAACGTGCCTTAGCCCACCGGACTTCCATCGGACTCTATTTTGCTCCTTCGCTATCATCGTTCCGGCCATTTTTCAGGCCAAGGGAAAACATAAGCCAAGTAGGCAGATTATTCACCCTGCCTGACATATCATTCAGAAACGAACAAAACACCCACGGCAAAATCCGCCAACGACAGTTTAAAGAAAACACCATGAAGATTGACAAGAATGCCGATTGCCGATTCCCCTTCCGCCCCGTATCTTTGTCACATCAATGAAAGAAGGAACTTCCTTCCGCCATACACACTTTAAACAAAACATATAGAAGTATCAACCAATAAACAAAACAGTGCCTATAAGAAGAAAACCGCAAATCTAACGGAAGCGTCTCTACCTTATCTTACATATAAGGACTTCCAAAATTCCAACCGGAATAAACCTATCACAGATGAAACAAGCCCCTACATTATTATCCAATAATGACTCTCTCCTCCCAAAGGAACATTCTAATAAAACAAAAGCATTCATAAGTATCACTTTAAAACATTAAGACCATGAAGTTCAGAAGTTTATTTTTAGCAAGTCTTGCCGCAATGGCATTCGCATCTTGCAGCAACGAAGAAGAAGCAACTACTGCCATTGACGGTGAAGTTAGTCAAAAAGAAGCCATCGTCCAATTTGGCATCGCATTCGCAGCCAGCGAGACCCGAGTTGCCACAACAGGAACGGACGAGAAAGGAGTTGCAGCTGAAAACACGTTCGTTGACGCAACTATCGTCATCAACCAAGGAATAAACAAAAATGTGCTGACGTTCGCTCACAGCGATTTCCGTCAGACAAGTGATGAAACTTCTCCCAGCATCCTATGGCTGAAAGAGAAAATCGGTGTTCAGGCAGGAGCAGCGGATGTGTACGTATTCTTAAATGCCTCGGCCGATTTGAAAGCTCGCCTGCAATCCACTGCATTTACCAGTTATGCTTCTTTGAAAGAAACCGTTGATTTCTCTACCGGTATCGGTGCATTGGAAGGAGACGGAAAGATAGCGGAATCCGGCAAATTCTTGATGTGCAACGAAAGTGGAACGTCTACGCCTGCTGATCCAATATTTACCGTTAACGAGGTCAACCAACTCACTGTAAAAGTAGCCCGCGTAGCCGCCAAGCTGGAAGAAAAGACTCGGGGCGATAACAACTTCGACGTAACCAATGACCTTACCAACCAGGCAGGAAAAGCATTAAAAGTCCAGTTGACCGGTTTTGCGTATGCAGGCTTGCAACAAGACAGTTGGGTGTTGAAAAACACAAATCCTATAGCTGCCAATCTATATCAGCCTTATGGTCCCAGACAAGCTTACGCTTATCAGCCAATCAACGGCAACCAAGCCAATTACTGCATGGAAAACTTGGCGATCACGCCGACCAACTGGTCTACAACAACCAACATTGTCTATAAAGGAAAGATTACCGTGGATGGAGAGGCAGTGCCGAACCTCTATGTGACTCCGGACATGAAAGCTTTCACCAGCATAGCAGATATGGAAGAGGCAGGAATAAAATATGAAGGAATCACCGAAAACAGCAGCATTGACGACTGCTTGGCTGTAGGTCTGAAAAAGTATGAAAACGGAATATGCTACTATGTAGCCAAAATTGAAACCGCCAATGAAGGTGCCATCATCAAGCGTAACAACATCTACCGCCTCTCGGTCAACTCCATTGCTAATATCGGGATGCCCTTACCGGAAGACACTCCAGATCCTACATTGCTGAGCCTGACTGTAGAAATCACTCCTTGGACTGTCAACCTGAATTCATTTGATCTCTAACCCCTGCATCATACACAAAACAAACTCAAAGCGAGAGAGGGAGCGGTTCACCCCTCTCCCTCTCTATTAAAATTGCCAAACAAAGCAAGACCGAGATCATTCAACCGTAAAAAGGAGGAAAAGCATGAAACGGATATTCACTTACATACAGAAAAAAGCAACGAATGTAGTACATATCACCGTATTGGCTGCCGCAATTGCTTCTTGCGACTCCGTCCTCGACTACGACGACGGCGATTGCAGCATCAAATACCGTGTCAAATTCAAGTATGACTATAACATGAAGAAGGTAGACGCTTTTGCAAGAGAAGTGAAGACTGTCACGCTTTATGCTTTCGACGACAAAGGAAACTTTGTCTACCAGAAAACGGGCGAAGGCGAAATGCTGGCAGACGGTTCCTACTCCATGGCGGTAGACATCGACCCGAAACAATACCACCTGGTGACTTGGGCCGGACTCGACGACCAGTCGTTTGCTGTCCCCGTAATGGACAGCCGTTCTCAAATAGACGACCTTGTTGTCCTCACCCTCCGTGAGACAACCGCCCGCAGCGGAGAAACCGGAGCCGAAGAAGAAGGCAAATTCATCGTGAAGAGACAGCTCTCTCCCTTATGGCACGGAGAAGTGATGAACGGGGAAAACCGTATCAGCACCTCGCCCGCCACAGGAGGAACACGCGAAGAGGTGACCACCATCGGACTGATGAAAAACACCAACCACATCCGCATCATAGTGGCGCAAGTGAACCAGCACCCGGAAACGGAAATTCCGGTTTCGAGGGCTATCCGCAGCGACATGTTCACTTATTCCATTTATGACGACAACGGGAAGATGAACTATGACAACTCCCTGCTGGAGGACAACCTGCTTACCTACGAACCATTCGTCACCGAGACGAGCGAGGTCAGCAGCCGCGCCTTCAGCCGCAGCGACGAGCCTGCCACCTATTCCGCCGCCGTGGCGGAATTCAGCGTAGCAAGGCTGCTGCACACCCAAAATCCGAAATTACGTATCCACCATATAGACTCCGACACCGAACTGCTCCCCAACGGGATGCTCATCCGCTATCTGGAGTTACTGAAGGAACAGAACTTCATAGACATGCCAATCCAGGAATATCTCGATCGGGAAGACAGCTACGGCATCATCTTCTTCGTCAATGAGAATCTGACCCTCCTCAAAACCGCCATTCAAATAAACGACTGGGTGGTCAACCTGAATGAGTTCGAACTTTAAAAGCAAACAAGATGAGAAAATACTTCTACCTATTCACGTTCTTCTTCCTGCAAGCCGCCATCACCGCTTGCACGGACAGCGAAATCTACGATTCACCGGACAACGGTTCCGGCAGCAACGTAAGGATTATCCTCAATGTCCCCGTTGAGAACGGAAAAACGCGCGGGCTGGTTTATGGTTCGGACGAGGAGCCTATAGAAGGCGAAAGTGTCATTAAGGATGTTTACGCGCTGGCATTCAGCAAAAGCAACGGTCGCTATCTGGGAAGGCTGCACTCCTACCTGTCGGCCGGTTCGCTCATAGCGAATATCGATGTCGGTCAAATAGGGATGGATGAGCTGACCGTAGTCGTGCTGACCAACTTGTCGGGTCTGGAAAACGGCAGTGAGTTAATCTACAAAATCAACAACCTCACCCCCGAAAGCGGCACGAAAGAGCAGATATTGAAATCACTCGAATACCGGTTTACCGAGAAATGGACACTGACCGAACGTCCGCTCCCGATGTGGGGGGAAACGGACATACAGCCGGTAGAAGAAGCCACCGTGACGGGCAGCATCAATCTATACCGTTCCGTATCCAAAATCAATGTCGTGGTCAACCTCGGCCAAGGAATCACGGACGGAGATACGGGCACGGACGTGTTCCGGCTGAAAAGTGTCCGCGTATATTATGCACGCACCAGCGGTCTGGCTGGTGCGCTGCACGCTCCGGTGACCAATCCGGAAGGCAGCCCGACCATCACCACGCCTTCTGTTCCTCCCGGTGTGGAGTACTTTCCGAGATACAACGGAGAGGCAGAGAACAATCTGCTGTTCATGAACGTCGTGCCGGAAGGAAGCTATGCCATCGAGAACCGGATTTATACGCCCGAATCGAATCAGAAGAACAGCGTGGAGCCGATGTGTCTCGTCGTAGGCGGTTACTACATGGGCAGCGCACAAGAGACTTTCTACCGGGTAGACTTCAAGCAAGGCAACAAAGGCACGGAGTTTTATGACGCTATCCGCAACCATATCTACACGTTCAACATCAACAACGTCACCCGTCCGGGAACTGACGATCCCGACCCCGCACTAGATCATGTGGTAGTGGGCATGGACGTGACTATCCGGGAATGGAGCGCGGAATGGATGCAAGGCATCGGCGGGCAGTACACACTGGAAGTCAGCACGGGCGGCTTCGTACTGGCGGCAAGCAACACATCCCCGACCGCCAACCGGCTACAGGTAAATACCACGCATAATGAGGCGTGGAGCATCGAATCTCCTTCCGCCGACTGGTTTACGCTGGAAAAAACGGGAACGGGGATCGCCATCACGGCAACCAACAACGAAGGCGGCGAGCGTCGCGGCACGTTCATCGTGAAGAGCGGCAACTTGCATAAAGTGATTACGCTCCGTCAGCGGGGAAAAGGGACAGCCAACAGCTACATCGTCAACGATGACGGAAACCACATCGAGCAAGATTTGATTGTGACCGTCAAAGGCAACGGTGAAATAGGTCTGGTAGCAGACGGCATAACATTGGAAGAGAAAGACCCGTACATCGCCCTAGAAAAGATAGGAGACGTTCAACTGATTTGGGAAACATCCGACGGACTGGTGAGCATCGTGAAGGGCGCGAATGGGAAAGCTGTTTTGGACGAAGCCAGCGGAAGCATCAAGTACAAGGTTGACCTGACCAAGCAGAATACGCACATCGTAGCCAGTAACAGCCTCAACGCACAGAATTACAGAGGCGGAAACGCGCTAATCGGAGCGTTTGGGAAAAACACGGATGGCAGTGTGAACTACAGCGACCTGTTATGGACATGGCATATTTGGGTATGTCCGGACTTGGACAGTAATGGCGACGGCTATGTCAGTGACTCCGAATTGAGTGCCAAAGACCAGGCATGGGTGACCGGATATACGTTCATGGACCGCAACATGGGAGCTTTGAGCAAAAATCCCGGACTGCCTTCTTTAGGATTGCTTTACCAATGGGGACGCAAAGACCCGTTTGTAGGAGCGGCCAAAGTGAGCACCGACCAAAGCAATAACAGGATGTACACCCATCTTCCTCTCCAGGCGCAGGGCTACTATTGGAGAAATTCATCGGGAAACATGAGTATCAATGAGGCAGTCAAAGCTCCTACCACTCTGATCAACGGAACCATTACAGGCGTGGACTATAAATCGCTTTGGGGAACTGCCACCGGACTTGCCGGAGAAGCACATGCCGGAAACAAGACGATATATGACCCGTGCCCGCACGGCTATCGGGTGCCCAATGTGGCTGCGGTAGTGTTCAAAAGTGGAAACAGTTCCAGCGAGACGAATAACTGGTATGACAACAATCGCTTTTGGCCGTATACAACCAATAGCAACAGTAGCGACACTTGGCATCAGGTACTTAACATGAACTCATACGGTTGCTGGCTCCGATATGATTCCAATGATAGCCGGGAAGGTTTAGTGACTTACCAAACATGGAACAATTACGGCACTTCATGGCGTCCCAATTGGAAAGGGGACATAACCGACCCGAGCAATACAGCCAATATAGGTAAAGTTGGATTTACATGGTTACCGCTATCCGGCATCTACGAAGGGGATGTCAACAGCTTCTCCAATCTGGATGGTGAAAATTCACTATTAGTGAACAGCATTATGTGGACGAACTCCTCCGTCAAGATAACCAACGCCCTCGAACGACCTGCCGCCATGTTCCTGCACGGTATTGAGGCCGGCAATAATGGTTCTCGAAACGGGAACCACATACATAAACTGAAAGAAAACGAGAACGCACTGTATGCCAAGCCTCAACACGCCGGTGCGGTACGCTGTGTAAGAGATATAAAAGTGCAAATCGGAGAAGAAAATGCCATCAAGCTGCCTGGAACGATTACTTTGGGAAAGAATGAGGGCAGCACCCAAGCCGCAGAACTGACCTCCCTCATGGACAGTTGGGAAGTGGTAGACCCGGGGGCTATCTGGTTCGTCATGACTCCGGACACAGGTCCTGTCGGCAGCAAGCAGGCACTGACCTTCCGGGCCACGCAAACCAATACAACCGGAAGCGTACGCTCCGCACAACTGAAAATCAGGTTCAACGATACGGCGGGGACTACCAGGACGATCGTGGTGACCCAAGCAAAGTAACCAATGAAACAAACTAAAAACTGTGACAATTATGAAACGCATTGAATCCATCGCATGCTGTCTGTTGCTCATCGCAGGGCTCTTTTCCTGCATGACGGACGATGTGTCTGAAGACTGCCCACACACTGACAGTACGAAGAAAGGCATCGCACAAGTCATGCTCAGCCTGTCTGTCCCCAACAGCCAGCTGCCGTCTCCCGGCACACGCGCCATCAGCGAATCCGGCATCCATTCCCTTTGGCTGTTAGAGTTTGAAAACGGTGCGCTGAAGGAAAAGGCGGACATCACGACGAAATACAACAATTCCAACGGGAAACGTCTCTATGTCGCCATCGAAGAGACTGAACATCCGGTCATCCTGTCGGTAGTGGCGAATGTGGACGTATCAGCCCTCGCCATAGGAACGCCCCAAGCGGAAACGCTACGGAATCTGACATTTGATAACGCAAGCAGTCTCGAATACATCCCGATGTACGGCGAAAGCCAGGAGTTTGCAGGAATCAGCCGGGAAAACGCATACGATACAAGCATCGAACTGGTTCGCGCGCTTGCCAAGATAGAGATTCAATACAGCTCCACACAGACAGCGGAGGATTTTACGTTTTTGGGAATCAAGGTGCTGAATACAAACGCCAAAGGCTACGTAGCAGACATCAACGACATTCCCACGCAACTCCCGGTCGGTGCGGTAGAAGCAAGTCCGGTCAGCGTTAACGAAGGGTTGAAAACCGCTTCCATCTATCTGGCGGAAACACTCAACAATATCCCGAACAAGGTGCAGGTGCTTGTGCACGGGAGATACAGGAACACGGATTGCTGGTATCGGCTGGACATGATAAAGCAGACGGAAGGTACGGAAAACATCGAAATCACCGAATTGAAGCGTAATTACAAGTATGTATTCGCCCTGCAAAACGTGAACTTCGAAGGACGCAGCGAAACGGAAGCCATGAACGGAGAGCCGGACAATAAAGTGTTCGAAGCCAGGGTGATGACCCTCAACGCCGAAGAAGCCGACATTCTGGACATCACCACCGATGATTACTACTTCCTGGGGGTCAACACTTCCACCCTGCAACTGACACTGAACGCAGAAGGCCTGTGCTTCACCAAACTGAAGATTCTGACCAACAACCATCAAGAAGGCTGGAGAATCGTGGATGCCCCGGCAGGCAGCACATTCAGCCCCGGTCTGACCGGTGGAACAGCCCTCTCCGACGAACAAAGGGAAGTTTCGACGATATGGATTTATATCGACAGGAACTTGATACGGAATGACTTTAACTTTTACGTGACTACCGGCAAGATAAGGAAAACCATCACGGTGAGAATGCCGTAACCCTTTCTTCCCCCGTCAGTCCGCATTTCAAAATGTATCACCTATAAAATCTATCACCATGAAATCGAAAGACATCCTACAATTAGAAACGTCGGATACGAGCCAAGCCTATCTGTTTGAAGAAAACGGACGCTGGTACGCCTTCGAACATTCAGCCCTGCGGATTGAGAAATTCATAAAAGGCTTTGCAGACTTCAAGCACAAAGTGAAGGATGCCTGCGGTCATATAAAGGTCGAAATCGACCTTGCCATCTTACACAAATGCTCCGTCACGTTATGTGACGATGAAATGCTTGTACTCAATTGCCCCGAAAACTAGAGGACGCTACTTCCGTAAGCGTACGGACTCATAATCCTTTTGTAGCAGAATCAATATTGTTTGTTTTGTTTGTGTTCCTCATTCCACTTGGATGCGGTCTGTGAAGATAGTGCCAAGTGGATGGGGATTTTTTGCCGTAATGCCGTTACGCAAATTTATGTCCTTTTCCTTTGCTTTATCCACACAAACCTGTATATTTGGAAAATAATTGACCAGTGATTCACTAAACGATTCAAAACCATGAACAGCACCATCTTCCTTATCATTGCCCTTGTCACAACAAGCATCTTCCTCATCCAGTTTGTCTTATCCATCTTCTTCGGAGACATAGATGCAGATGTAGATGTAGACACGGACATCAGCAGCGTCGTCTCCTTCAAAGGGCTTACCCACTTCGGCATAGGATTCGGCTGGTATATGTATCTGGCAGGGAATGCGGGAATCCAGAGTTACGCCATCGGCATACTGACGGGGCTTTTCTTTGTTTTCGCCGTATGGTTTCTCTACAAGAAAGCGTATCAGCTGCAACAAGTGAATCGTTCCGAACCTACCGGACAGCTTGTGGGGCGGGAATGTGTGATCTATTTCAAACAAAGCGGCAACAAATATACCGTACAGGTCAGCCGTGACGGAGCCATGCGCGAAGTAGATGTTACCTCCGAATCGGGGAAAGTCTACCAGACCGGTGACAGAACCGTCATTACCAATTATCAGAACGGAGTCTTATATATCCAATAATCATTCAAAATACACTATTTTATGACACAAGAAATGCTAATCATGGCCGCTATCTTAGTGGCGGTCATCCTACTCACCTTCATCGGTATCCTTTCGCGCTACCGCAAATGCAAGAGTGACGAAGTCCTCGTTGTTTACGGTAAGACGGGAGGAGACAAGAAATCCGCCAAGCTATATCACGGTGGAGCCGCTTTCGTATGGCCGATTATCCAAGGCTATGAATTCCTCTCCATGAAACCGATGCAGATTGACTGCAAGCTGACCGGTGCCCTGTCCGCACAGAACATCCGTGTAGATGTGCCCACCACTATCACCGTTGCCATCAGCACCGATGCGGACGTAATGCAAAACGCCGCCGAACGTATGTTGGGACTAAGCATGGACGACAAACAGAATCTGATTACGGATGTGGTGTATGGCCAGATGCGTCTGGTTATTGCCGACATGACTATTGAAGAATTGAACTCCGACCGCGACAAATTCCTGTCGAAAGTGAAGGACAACATCGACACTGAACTTCGCAAGTTCGGTTTGTACCTGATGAACATCAATATCAGTGACATCCGCGATGCCGCCAACTACATTGTCAACTTAGGTAAGGAAGCTGAAAGTAAAGCACTGAACGAGGCGCAAGCCAACATCGAGGAACAGGAAAAGCTGGGTGCCATCAAAATTGCCAACCAGATTAAGGAACGCGAAACGAAAGTAGCGGAAACCCGCAAAGACCAGGATATTGCTATCGCAGAAACGAAGAAACAACAGGAAATCTCGGTTGCCAATGCAGATAAGGACAGAATTTCTCAAGTAGCCATCGCCAATGCGGAAAAAGAATCACAAGTAGCAAAAGCTGAAGCAGAAAAGAATATCCGTATCGAACAGGCGAATACCGAAAAGGAAAGCCGTGTTGCCGAACTTAACTCGGATATGGAAATCAAGCAGGCGGAAGCTGCCAAGAAAGCTGCCATCGGACGAAATGACGCACAGAAAGAGGTGGCTCTGTCAAATTCAGAACTGGCCGTGACGCAAGCTAATGCCGACAAGCAAGCCGGTGAAGCTGCCGCCAGATCGGAAGCTGCCGTACAAACTGCACGTGAAATTGCCCAGAAGGAGGTAGAAGAAGCCAAAGCACGTAAAGTGGAATCTTCATTGAAAGCTGAAAAGATCGTTCCTGCGGAAATCGCCAGACAGGAAGCTATCCTACAGGCTAACGCCATTGCCGAAAAGATTACTCGTGAGGCAGAAGCACGCGCAAAAGCTACTTTGGCACAAGCGGAAGCAGAAGCAAAAGCTATCCAGATGAAACTGGAAGCAGAAGCGGAAGGTAAGAAACGTTCATTACTTGCTGAAGCGGAAGGTTTCGAAGCAATGGTAAGAGCAGCCGAATCGAACCCGGCCATCGCTATCCAATACAAGATGGTAGACCAATGGAAGGAAATCGCCGGCGAACAGGTAAAGGCATTCGAGCACATGAACTTAGGAAATATCACGGTATTCGACGGAGGAAACGGTGGCACAAGCAATTTCCTGAATACATTAGTAAAGACAGTAGCTCCGAGCCTTGGTATATTGGACAAGCTTCCTATCGGTGAAACAGTGAAAGGCATTATCAATCCGGACAGTAAAACGGAGGAAGAGCCTGCAACGAAAGCTGAAGAGAAGAAGGATAAGAAATAATCCTGCTCCGACAAATAATAGTGCGCTGATGAAAGAAAATGATTGTTCTTTCATCAGCGCACTATTTATATACACATAAACAAAAAAAGTCTTTGAATATTCCCCAATTATTACGTTCTTTGTATTACATAAAATATGTAACATAAAAGATATAATAAGATATGAAACCATATAATCCATTCCTTGTGTACGGTTACAACAGTCCGGAATACTTTTGTGACCGGGAAAAAGAAACTGATAAAATGATTTCAGCGTTACAAAACGGGCGGAATCTGACATTAATATCTCCTCGGCGTATGGGAAAGACGGGACTCATCAAAAATGTATTCTACCGGATGAAACAGGAAAAGAATCCGAATACCGCCTATTTCTACATGGATATCTATCCCACACGCGACTTAAAGGCATTCATACAATTGCTTGCTCAAAATGTTCTCGGGAAATTGGATACCCTGTCCCAAAATATACTCAGGCAAATGACCGCTTTCTTCAAATCTTGCCGCCCCATAATCAGTACTGACGAAAGAAGCGGTATGCCTACCGTAACTCTGGACTTTGCCCCTGCTCATGCCGAACAGACACTAAAAGAAGTGCTCGACTATATGGCAGCTTCAAAAAAACATTGTTACCTTGCCATTGATGAGTTCCAACAGATTACAGAATATCCGGAAAAAGGTGTAGAAGCATTGCTCCGTTCTCATATCCAATTCATGCCAAATGTACACTTTATATTTTCCGGAAGTAAAAAACATGTAATGGAAGAAATGTTCAGTTCTGCAAAACGACCTTTTTATCAAAGTACCCAGATTATTGTATTAAAGGAGATTCCATTGGAGAATTATTATTCATTCGCACACTCATTCTTTGCCAAAGAAAAAAGAGAGCTACCGTTAAAAACATTCTCCTACTTATACCAACTTGAAAACGGACACACCTGGTACATTCAAAGCATACTCAACCGATTGTATGAGAAGAAAATCAACCCTATTGATAACCGACTGGTAGATAGCTGTATAAACGACATTTTAGATGAACAGGAAACCATATACCAAAGTAACCTGACACTACTAACCAACAATCAAGTGGATCTATTGAAAGCTATTGCCACAGAAGGCTGTATAAAAAGTATAAATGCCAATGACTTCATCAAAAGGCATCATCTAAAAACGCCCAGCAGCGTTAACGTGGCACTGAAGTCCTTACTAAATAAAGAACTGATATATAATACACCGGATGGTTATATTGTCTATGACCGTTTTTTCGGAAAATGGCTGAAAGACACAGTGATCTAACCACACTAGAAATGATTTGGCAATTTCATTTCTCATATTCTCATAATATTTGATTAATAACC